>NZ_LSJO01000435.1:0-10568 GCF_001556735.1 Sphingomonas sp. CCH9-F2
GCTTGAAGATACCCGGCCGGAAGCGATTGTCGCGCTTTTGCGGGATATCGGTCCTGTCGCGGTCAAATTCGGACAGATCCTTGCGATGCGAAGCGACCTTCTGGAGCCGGCATGGGTCGATGCACTTTCAAAACTGCAGGACCGCGTTCCTCCGCTTCCATTCGCGGCCGTGCAACCGCTGATCGAGGAAGCGATCGGCGGCCCAATCGAAACAAGTTTCAGCCACTTTGACACCGAAGCGCTTGCGGCAGGCTCGATCGCTCAGGCGCATGCGGCGACGCTGCTCGACGGGCGGGACGTTATCGTTAAGATTCGCCGCCCAGGCATCGAGCGGATCGTCGATGCCGATCTCCGGCTACTGCGAAGACTGGCCCGGGTCGCGGAGCGCCGTATCCCCGAGATTGCGAGACTGAAGCCGGACGAACTGCTGCGCCATTTCGCCGAGAGCCTCGCCCGGGAGATGGACCTCAGCGCAGAAGCGCGCGCCAGCGACGCGATTGGTGAATACCTCAAGGACTTCGGGGTTCGGACGGCACGCTTCGATTGGGAGCTTTCGGGCAGGCGAGTGAACATCCAGGAGCGGCTCCGCGGATTTCCCGCAAGCGATCTGGAGGCGGCACGCCGAAGCGATCTCGATCTGGCTGCGCTCGCCAGCACCTATGCGCAGGCGATCCTGCGCATGATCATCATCAACGGTCACTTCCACGCCGATCCGCATCCCGGCAACGTCTTCTTTCTTGAAGACGGGACGCTTGGCCTGATCGATTTCGGGGCCGTGGGCACCCTCCTGCCGAGACGCCGGGAGGAACTTGTTCGGCTTGGCCTCGCGATCGCTTCGGAAGACACCGGCGGTGTCGTCGATATCCTTATGCTCTGGGCTGGTGATCCGGACGTGGACCGGGTCCGGCTCGAAGAGGCAATGGCAGAGCTGATCGACCGCTTCAGCAACGTCCTGCTCGATCAGATTGACCTCGCCGACATTTTTCAGATGGTATTCGCGATTCTGCGCGACTTTCATCTCGCGCTTCCGCCTGACCTCGCTTTGGTGCTCCGGACCTTGCTGACCGCCGAGGGGTTCGTCCGGCGCATCGATCCGGCATTCGACATTGCTCGCGAGCTTGCTCCCATAGCAAAGGAAATGATGCGGGAGCGGGCGAGCCCTGCCCGGCTGCGCGGCGAGGCGGGCAAGCTGCTCGCAGCGCTCGGACGAGCGGTTCTGTCAACGCCGAACCTCGTCGGACAGATCGAGAAGGTTGCGCGAACCGGCTCGATCACCGTCAGTATCGCGCCCAAGGACCTTGAGCGTCTACGCGGAAGAGAGCGTGCCGGCAGGGGTACTCCGCAGCTCTATCCTGCCACCCTCGCGATCTGCGCCGCGATAGTGTTTTCCTCGCAGCCTCTCCTGGCGGGACTGTTGGCTTTCGGCGCTGTTGCACTGGCCGTTTTGGAAGGTGTGAGGCGGCGATGAGCGCGGCGCACGCAGAGCTGACCGCAAAGCATCGCGCCTGGCGCGACAGGTCTCGGGATTCCTAGCTCCCGATGGAAACGCATTCAAACTGGTTGAAGGTGAGCCTGATCGTGGGCCTGCTCATGGTCACTGCGATCGGATTCGCTTTGTGGCTTCTCCAGGCGAGCGATGCCAAGGGGCCGACGTACGAGATACGATTTGAACAATCCGTCGATGGCCTGCAACCGGGGTCGGCCGTGAACCTTCTCGGCGTTGCCATCGGTCGCATAACTGAGATCAAGGTTCAGCCCAAAAATCCAGATTTCGTGACCGTGCGGTTCGTGCTGACCAGTGACACGATTCTTCATCGAGGTGTGACAGCATCGATCGAACGGTCGTTATTTGATGGATCGGCAAAACTGAGCCTGAGCGGCGACAACAATCGCAACCCGGTGCTCGCGGCCCGAGAGGGGCAGCAGTTCCCGATCGTACCAGCAAAGGGCGGAGGACTCTTGGGCGGCGGTGGTCCAGCAGACCTCATTGCGAAGGTTTCGTCGAACGCTGAAAGTGTGTCTAAAAAGCTCGATCCCGTTGGTTTGCGTTCGATAGAGAAGCGTCTCGACGAACTCGCGCGCAACTCGCAGAGCTGGACTGGCAAAGTCGGTCAAGTGGCGGGACGGTTGCCACAGACGGACAGGCTCGATGCTTTTGCAAAGCAGATCGCCAATACAGGGGATGGTGCAACGAGACTTCGCCGACGCATTGAAGCGTCACGAGGAGGATTTCGTGAGCGTATTTCTAGGTCGCTGGACTCGGCTGACAAATCAGCCGTGTCTTTTGGGCAGTCGGTTTCGCGCGCACGACCTCGGATGAGGCAGTTGGAAGCGGATGCCCGCCAGGTCACTGAGACCGTTCGATCGCTCCGGGGACCAGTCGGTCGTGCCGGCGATGTCGCCAAGAGAATCGAACAGGGGGGCTTGGGATCGACCAAATTGCCTGATTTCAAACCCTCGCCTGCTGGTCAACCAAGCGAGATCGAGACTCCTGCGGCGAAAAATGGATCGAAGCCATGAACAGCGTGTGCCGATCCCCGGCACGGTTTTGCTGGCGAGTGGTTCGACCCGGGATCGATGCGAGAAGGTGCTATTCCCGAACAACGGCAGCAACCATCGGAGTGATCGATGCCGAATACCGACCCAAAAGACAAAGCGGCGACACTCATCGCTGCGCTGCTCGTCCTCCTTGCGGAAGCCGATGCGTTCGGATTCACGCTACCGGCGATACAATTCGACGCTGCGATCACAGCGTTGAGTGGGATTGGCGGCGTGGCTCAAATATCGACCAAAGGCTGACTCGACGGCATCCCGCGTCGATGCGTTTGCCCAGTCCGACCTCCTCTAAAAGGCCACAGAATAATGGGATCGCGTCGGCTTTCGTGGTTGGAGCGGTCTTCTCATCCAATTTGCATATTCTGCAAAGGTGACGAGGATGACACTTCCCGCCGCCATTGAGCAGACTGATCCGTTTATAAGCCAGCGCGGTTTTAGCCATGCTGTGCGCAGGGTGATGCCAAACCTGCGGATTTATGCGCGTCGACTGACGCGTAACGAGGCAGATACCGATGACCTCGTTCAGGATACATTGGTGCGCGCCTGGGCCGCGCGAGAGCGTTTCGAGATCGGGACGAACCTTAAGGCTTGGCTTATGCGGATCGCACGGAACAGCTTCCTGTCTGGGAAGCGAAAGGATCGGCGCTCGGTATCGTGGGATCCGGCAATCGCAGAACGTCTTTTAATTGCCCCTGCCACGCAGGACGAAGGGATTTTCTCCAGTGAACTCAACCAAGCCGTGTCGTCGCTTTCTGATGGACAACGCGTAGCCTTCGAGCTGGTGACACGAGACGGGCTGACATTCGAGGAAGCCGCGGATCGTCTCGGCGTACCGCTTGGCACCGTTAAAAGTCGCGTATCGCGAGCCCGTCGGGTGCTCGTTGACGGCTTTGAAACCGATCCGCCTCTCCCGGTCCAGCTACCAATGCTCCCCGCGCCCGCGTGCGAAGCTCCTGAAACAAGCGATGCGAAAATATACCGAAACTGGAAAAGATCCGGTTCGAGAACAATAGGATGAATACGCCGCAGCCTGGACAGTTCGGTTTCAATCGCGTCACGCCGGATCAAGGCCACATAATTGATTCAGTCAAAGAAAGGCACTGGAACACCATGCGTGAAATCCCGTCCGATATCGTACAGACGTGGGCGCCAGACCCTGCATACCTGCCCGATTGGTTTGTCGACGCGCTATCCGTGCCGCGGGAGGAAGGCTTCGTCGAGGTCTCTGGTGTGAGAATGCATTACTTCCGCTGGGGAGATCGTTCCGCGCCTCCTTTACTGATGACCCACGGCTTTCTCTCTCATGCACGGTGCCTGGCGTTCGTCGCGCCTTACCTAGCTGAAAATTACCATGTGATCGCCTACGACCATTCAGGAATGGGCGACAGCGACGTTCGCGAGAATTGTGACATGGTCGCGCGAGGACGGGAGATGATCGGGGTCGCGGAGGCCCTTGGACTTTTTGGCCACGAGCACAAGCCGATCATCGTCGCACACAGCTTTGGCGCGGCAGTCGCGCTCCAGGCGATCACGCTGGCGCCGGATGCCTTTGCCGGTACGGTGATTTGCGATCTGATGGTGCTGCGTCCGTCCAGCTTTGACGCCGTTTGGGGCGGCGGCCGCACCGGCCCGGGATCAGGCGACCCCGATCGCCCGCATAAGCGCTACCCCGATTACGCCAGCGCGCGCGAGCGGTACGTTCTATCTCCGCCACAGCCCGTTGGTGAGGCGTTCCTGATGGATTACATGGCCTATCACTCACTTCGACGCGAAGGCGAAGCGTGGACCTGGAAGTTTTCGCCATCAGTGTTCAAGCGGGATAATGTGCCCAGCGAATGGCTTGAAATGGGCAGAACGCTGGTCGAGGCACCAGGCCGCAAGGCGATAGTACACGGCGAGCAAAGCCTCCTTTTTACAAACGATTCCAGTGATTACGTGCGCGAGCTCGGCGGTATCGATATTCCGATCATCGCTGTACCCGAAGCTCGGCACCATCTGATGCTGGATCAGCCGCTGGCGTTCGTCGCCGCCTTGCGCGCGTTGCTGGCGGGCTGGAGCATCGAGCGCAATTAGACCGGTTTGATACCAAGCTATCCGCCGCGTCCGAGCAGGGTTTTAGGAAGCTTTTAGCACCGCATTCGACCAACCTAGGGAGCACACCGACCTGTACTCCGGTGTTACGTCTGCGCCGTCACAAGGGCGCGTATCGTCAACCGTTCGATCAAGCTGCTCACGTCATCGGCTGAACTGGTGAGTCCTTCCGTCAACCACCAGCTTAAAATGGTGATTATTCCGCCCACTACGACCCGAACAGCGAGTCCGCGAGGCACGGATGAATCAAACGGAAGATCGAGCCCCTCTGCGTATCGAATGGCGCGAGCCGTCACTTCCTGTCGCACTGCATCGCCACCGCCAACCAGCAGAGCTGCAGACGCGTGCCGATGGAGATCGACGAACTCCACGACCGATCGCACGGCGTTTCCCACATCTCCACGTACGAGAGCCGGGGCCACCTGCTTAACCAACCGTCCCATCAACTCGTCCGCCACGTCGAGCAACAGCATGTCGACGCCGGGATAATGGCGAAAGAAGGTCGCGTAGCCGACTCCGGCCTGGGCGACGATACGTTGCGCAGTGATCGAATGCGCGTCGCCGTCTTGCAACAGCGCCAGCATCGCGTCGCGCAGCAGCGAACGGGTTCGCGTGACACGAGCGTCCACGCCCTTTTCGCTATTACCCCTTTTATGAGCCACAGTAGATCATATATAGCGGACCTTGGAGTAAAGGAGCAAAGCGATGAGTTCGTATTCCACGCTATCGCGCGAACCGTCCAGCGGGGTCGACGATCTCCGTGACGATCGAAAAAGCATTCCATCGCAGCCCATGGGTCGCGGTTGCCCAGTCCAGTCTTTTTCAGAAGCACGCGCGCTACTCCGGGACGATGAGCTGCATCAGGCCAGTTTCCGCGCTGATCTGATGGCAAGGTTCAGCGACGAGCGCTTTGCGCCAATCATTTTCCAGCACGGTGAGCGCCATCGCCGTCAGCGTGCTGCGACCGCTCGGTTCTTCACCCCCAAAACCGTCGACACCAGCTACCGTGCGATTATCGAACGTGAATCCGATGCGTTAATCGGCGACATGCAGCGTCGCGGCCACGCAAAGCTTGACGACATGAGCATGCGGCTGGCGGTGTCCGTTGCGGCCGAGGTTGTCGGTGTTACCGATAGTAATCGCACCGGGATGGCGCGTCGGCTCGAACGCTTTTTTCAGGCTGGCAATGTCGCGCTCGGCAAGTCGATCCTCGATCTGCCACGCTTCGCGCGGGCTCAGATCCACATGCTTAATTTTTACGTTCGAGACGTGTTCCCAGCGGTTCTCGCGCGTCGCCGTGCCCCGCGCGAAGACGTGATCTCGCATTTGATCGCCGAAGGCTATTCGGATCGCGCGATCCTTACCGAGTGCGTGACCTACGCTGCAGCCGGCATGGTGACGACACGCGAATTTATCACGATGGCGGGATGGCATTTGCTCGAGCGCGAGGAGCTTCGGACACGCTTCCTTGCCACAGATGAGACCGGGCGGATCGCCATCTTGGAAGAGATCCTTAGGCTCGAACCGGTCGTCGGGGAGCTTTCGCGACGGAATCCAAATACCGGCCAGATTTTCAAAATCGATATCCGCCAGGCGAACGCTGATGTCGCGGCGGTGGGCGCGTGTCCGCATGCAGTCGATCCTGATCGCGCCTTGGCAGCGCGCGTCGGTAGCGCGGGGCTTGCGTTCGGTGATGGTTCCCATCGATGCCCTGGCGCGAGCATCGCAATTCTCGAAACCGCAATCTTTCTCGATCGCCTGCTGCGCATTGCGGACTTAACGCTGGAAGCACCGCCGAAGATCAACTGGAACGCGTTGATCACAGGGTATGAACTTCGCGATTGTCGCCTTCGCATTGCTTCCCGATCATTTTGAGTTCCTTGGCTTATTACATCTTGGGAATTGCCTTCCTCGTCAATTCGCTCTGGTGAGCGGCCTTCTTGCAAAACGGGATCGGCCGTAATCACGTGACGTTAGTAATTTCATATAAATAGAAGCATCGGCAAAGGCCTTTCTTGTCAAATGCTATTGCTATTTACTTGGTAATGGCTGTCGACTCCTGATTGGCACTATCTGCGGCCATCCGAAAGAAATGCGTCGCGAGATTTGTCCGGAAAATACCGTTGGAAAGAGATATTGTATAACCAGTCTCAGGCATTCTATTGAAAAGCCATTCTGGTATTCTTTTTGATTCCGGCCTTAGCGAGCGCTAGCTCGCGAAGCCCGAGATCGAGGGATCTCTGTCGGGGCGGCGTCCGGAGTTTCTGGGAATTTGCGAGCCATCATGCAGGCCATCTCGCGCGATCAATCGATAACGCCTTGTCAACGTAAGCTTGGGGACCGGGACCCAGAAACGCTGGGACCATCGGAGAAGCCGCCGCGAGAGACGGATCAAGGCCCGTGGCGGGGATCGGCGAACCCGCTCGGAGCCCGCTAGGCCAGTCGTCATAGGGCTGGCTGCGCGCCGTTCGCGGCATGACTGTTCTGGATCGCGCCGATCATTCAGGGTCGGCGCGCGCCAATAGCTCTACACGTCGGATTATCTCGCATCTCAGATGAGAGATAATTCTTGCACGCGAAACCGGATGGTGGGATTAACGCGCATCTGAGACGCGAGATAATCCTATGGCTCTTCATTTGGTCGGTGAGACAATTGACGCCAAGCGCGCGCATCAGCGCGCGAAGGCCGGTGAGTTGATCCAACTCGTCCGCGGGGTTTACGTCGATCACCAAGGGGATATCGAGGCGACGATCCTCGGTCATGCGGTCCGGATTGCGCACTATCTCTATCCCAACGCCTATCTGTCGTCGGCGAGTGCGGCGCTGCTCGCCCCGACGCCCGACGGGCGGCTGTTCATCAGCGGCCGCCGCAACCAGCGCACGCGGTTGCGGACGCTTGAGATCATCCAGAACGAAGCGCCGAAGCATCCATCGACGGCGATGGCGGTCATTGGCGACGACCTGGGCGAATTGCGCGTCGACGCCTCATCGCCGCGCCAGCGCTTTCTCGAAGCGTTCCGCCTGCGCAGCGAACATGCGAGCGCGGCTACCGCCGACATGCGCGCGCAGATGGCGGCGCGTCTGGTGGAGGAACATGGGACGCCCCAAGCCGCAGCCGACGCCGTCTGGGTGCTGGCGCGCGAGAACGAATGGTATCGCGAAGGCGAAGGTGCCGAACGCTTTCTGCTAGCTCAGCCGGGCGTTGCCAAGGCGCCGGTCAACAAGGCAGCGCTCGATCTCCTCGTCGCCTGGCACGGTGAGCCGCTCGGCCGGCTGACCCACGATGGATTTGAATGGCGCTGGAAGCCGGGGCGTCGAGCGGGACCGGCCCTCGTGCGCGAAACCACGCCGGGCAAGCTGCCGGCCTTCATTGAATCGCTGCTTCCTGAGGGCTGGCTGGCGCAGGTTCTCCACGAACGCGATGAACGCGAGGCGCTCCGGCGCGGACGGCGATATATGTCGAACATCGTCATCGTCGAGGGTCGAGAAGAACTGGCGGCGCTGCCTGCTGACATTCTCACGACAACACTGGCTGGATACATCGACACCGGTCGCTTCACGGGCCGCTACGCCGGTCCGGCCCGGGGCGAGATCGAGGAGACCTTCGAGCAGAACCTGGCGCGCATCTTCGCGCGCGCGGAAACGCCGCGCCTGTCGGGCGTCCAGATCAAGGCGCCGATGAGCCTGATGCCTGATGGCGCCCTCGTTCCGGCCATCGATCAGCCGTTCACCCATATCCTCAAGCCCGCCGGCACGGCGGGCTTCGAGATGTTACCGGTCGTCGAGTGGCTTTGCCTGGAGCTTGGCCGCTCGGCCGGGTTCGATGTGCCCGACGCCGCGCTGCTGGAGATGCCCGACGGCATGTCGCCTGCACTGGTCGTCGAGCGGTTCGATATTCGTCGCGCGCCAGCGGATCAGCGGCGTCTGGCGATGGAGGACTTTTGCTCCATTTTGGACCTTCCAGCATCCGCCAAATACGACGGAACGATCGAGCGGATGGCGCGCGGCCTACGACCGCTGTCGACCGATCCGGCCAGCGATCTCGATATCCTGTTCCGCCGGGCCGTGTTCGCCTGGCTCATCGCCGATGGCGATATGCATCTCAAGAACCTCGCTGTGCTCAAAGTCGCCGAGGTGGATGCCAAGGCCTTCACGAGCGTGCGCTTCGCGCCGCTCTACGACGCCGTCACCACGCGCGTCTTCCCGGGTTTGGGGGGCGATCGCATGGCGCTCAAGCTCAACGGCAAGGATGACCGTCTGACGCCCCAGGACTTCCTCGCGCTGGCGCGGACAATCGGCGTATCCGCCGGAGATGCCGAGACTGCGATTGCGGACTTGACCGCGCGTGTGGCCGACCGGGCGCAGGGGCTTCAGCTACCTGCCTTCGCGGCCGAGGCTGAGGCCGCCAAGACAGCGCAGGAGAAGGTGATCGCCTTGGTCGGGGAGCGCTGCAAGGCACTTGCCGTTGAAGGCGACTGAGCGGCGCGACGTCACGGTTGGAGCCGGATTTGCAGGTCGGCGAGATCTTCTGCCGCCATGGCGGTTCCCATGAGGCTGTGAAGATACTCCAGCAGGTCTTCCTGACGCGGTTGTCCGAACGCGAGGCGATAGACGGTCAGGCTTCGTTTGAGCCACTCGAGTCGTCGGACCTCGCGGCTGAACGGGAGCATGGGCACGCGGCGTTCGACCTTCACCGGCCCTTCGTAAATCCAGTAGGGAATGAGGTCAGAGTCATTTTCGGTCTCGGCGCGAGCTGCGTCGAACATGATCTGCCAGGGATCATCGTGATCTCTCTCGCGCCCACGCACCACGTCGACCTGCCGATGCGCCAGATTTAGGCGGATTGCGTGACCCTTGAAGCGGTGGACACGCCCCTCGCGCTGCTCGAGATCGACGGGATTTCCGGGCAAGTTCCAGTGATAGAGCCGATAGCAATAAGGGTGAAAGTCGAGGCCTTCCTGTCCGACGGAGGTCGTGGCCAGCGCGAAGGGTCGGAACGGTGAGTTGAAGGCATCGCGAACGCTGGAGAGGCGTGCGGCCCCGCCTTCCTCGTCTTTGTAGTCGGCCAGGCGCATGGCGAAGCGCCCGCGCATCTGGAACTTGTTGATCACCAGCTTCTTACCGTCGACCGTTGGATCCTCGACATCGATCTGCGAGGGGCGAATGGCCAACGCCTCCGAGATCGCCTTGCTGATCCCAGCGATACGATCGACGGCTGGCTTGGCGCCCAAGCCCTCGGCGTCGAGCAGATAGTGGACGTACTCGTCGAGAACGGCCTGAAGGTTATGCTCAACGCCGTAGGTGAGCACTTGGCGCCAATAGCGGTCATCGTCGTCCTTGCGGAGGAGGGCGACGGCGTCGTGCTGGTTGAAAAGCGTGCGGAATCCCCAAGAGATCTGGTTCGCTGCCTTCAGCAGTCGATGATCGTCCCAAGCGAGATCGGGTGCGATCCGGTGCAGGGCGCGCAGCGCACAGACTGCGGGGCTGCCGAGAGCAACATCGACCAGAAGGTCAATCAGCGTGTCCGGTACGGGTCCAAAGGTGCGTTCGGTTGTCACAGTCCGCAGTTCGGCGACATGCTCCTTGAAACCCTCTTCGTTGCCGAGGAGGGCGAAGCCGTAAGGCGAGTTGACCCAGGCGACGGAGCTGGCTTTCGCCATGGCGTCGATGACGGCCGGGGCAGCCCATTCCCAATCGCGGCCATCTGCGGTGTCGCCTGACCGCTCGGCGAGCGCGGCGACGCTCTCGCGCAAGCGGTCGGCGACGGCTTTACGCATGGCTTCGACCGACAGGGTTTCGTTTGACGCTCCAAAGATCGCAAGAGGGTCGGCAATGCGCGCCAAGGTCGGCGAGGGATAGACCAGGTGTGTCAATCGGCGTCCAAAAAGGACCCCCTATCGGCGTCCAAAAGGGACCCCGTT
>NZ_LSJO01000436.1:0-7299 GCF_001556735.1 Sphingomonas sp. CCH9-F2
ATCTTTTTGCACACGATTGCATTTGCATCCGCCAGCCAGGCTTGCCATAGCTCGCAAACGATTGCGGCCCGAGCCGTGCGGAGAGGACGATCACGTGACCATCGCGACCATTCCCGACAGCGACGCGCCACCGGTGGAGGCACGACTCGCCGCGATCGCCCCGCGCCTGCGCCGCCAGTTGCAGCGGCTGTACGGCGCCGCCGCGCTGGAGCCGCTGTGGGACCGCAGCGCCGCGATCCTCCGCCGTGCCGCCTCGGCGCGGGCCGCCGATCTCGTCGCGCTCGACAGCGCGCGCGTCGCCGATCCCGACTGGTTCGTGCACCCGGAGATGCTGGGCTATTCCACCTATGTCGATCGCTTCGGCGGCACGGTGGCGGGGGTGGAGGCGCATGTCGATCACCTCGAATCGCTCGGGGTGCGCTATCTCCACCTGCTCGCGCTGCTGAAGGCGCGCGCGGGCGACAGCGACGGCGGCTTCGCGGTCGCGGATTATCTGGCGGTCGAACCGCGGCTGGGCACGATGGCGGATGTCGAGCGGCTGGCGGCGCGGCTGCGCGCGGGGCGGATCAGCCTGTGCGTCGATCTGGCGCTCAACCACACCGCCGACGATCACCGCTGGGCGCAGGCGGCGCGCGCGGGCGACCCCTTCTACCGCGACTTCTACATGGTTGTCTCCGCCGGGGAGGCCGCCGCGCGCGACGCCGAACTGCCGCAGGTGTTTCCCACCACCGCGCCGGGCAATTTCACGCATGTGCCGGAGATGGGCGGGCATGTGCGCACCACCTTCTACCCGTTCCAATGGGATCTGAACTGGCGCAATCCCAACGTCTTCCTGGCGATGCTGGAAACGATGCTGGCGCTCGCCAACCACGGGTTCGAGGCGTTCCGGCTGGATAGCACCGCCTTCCTGTGGAAGCAGGACGGCACCGATTGCCGCAACCTGCCCCCGTCGCACTATATCGTCCGCGCGCTGCGCGCCGCGCTCGACATCGCCGCCCCCGCCACACTCTTGAAGGCGGAGGCGATCGTGCCGACCGCGTTCGTGCCGCCCTATTTCGGCGCGGACGAAGGCGACGGGTTCGAACCCGAATGCCATCTGGTCTACAACAATTCACTGATGGTCGCCGGCTGGGTCGCGCTGGCGGAGCAATCGGCGCAGCTGCCGCATGCGATCGTCGCGGCCAGCGGCGGGCTGCCGCGCGGCGCCAACTGGCTGTCCTATGCGCGCTGCCACGACGATATCGGCTGGGGCGCGGTGCTGGGCGACCTTGCCGCGATCGACGCGGCGCCCACGGAGCGGCTGGTCGCCGCCGCGCGCTTCCTGCATGGCGCGGGCGACAGCTGGGCGCGCGGCGTGCCGTTCCAGTCGGACGGCGCGGCGCTCCACGGCACCAACGGCGCGCTCGCCTCGCTGGCGGGGCTGGAGGCGGCGCACGACGACGCCGCGCGCGAGGCCGCGCTGCGCCGCATCGCGCTGGTGAACGCGCTGTCGATCGCCAGCGGCGGCCTCGCGACGCTGTACATGGGCGACGAGGCGGGGCTGCTCAACGACCGCAGCTACCTCGCCGACCCCGATCGCGCGCACGAAGGGCGCTGGCTCCACCGCCCCGCGATGGACTGGGACGCGCCCGCCACCCCCGATGCACGCCGCATCGCCGGCGATATCGCCGCCTTGCGCGCCGCGCGTATCGCCAGCGGCGGCGCCGGCGCACCGCGCGCGGTTGCCACGGCACACCCCGCGCTGCTGGCGATCGGCTGCGGCACCGACACGGTGTTCCTCAATTTCTCGGCTGCCGCCGTTTCGCTCGATGCCGCTGGACACGACCGGCTGACCGGCGCCACCATCGCCGCGCTGCCCGCATGGGGGATGGCGTGGATCGAGGGAGAGGCGGCATGAACCGGCCCCGGCTGTCGCTGGCGCGGATCGTCGAGATGAACCTCGGCTTCCTCGGCCTGCAATTCTCGTTCGGGCTGCAACAGGCGAACATGGCGCCGATCTACGGCTATCTCGGCGCGGACGAGGCGAGCCTGCCGCTCCTGTGGCTCGCCGGGCCGATGACCGGGCTGCTGGTCCAACCGCTGATCGGCGCGATGAGCGACCGGACGAACACCCGGCTGGGGCGGCGCACCCCCTATTTCCTCATCGGCGCGGTGCTGTGCAGCCTGTGTCTGTTCGCGATGCCGTACAGCCGCACGCTGTGGATGGCCGCCAGCCTGTTGTGGGTGCTGGATGCCGCCAACAACGTCACGATGGAGCCGTATCGCGCCTATGTCGGCGACCGGCTCGCCACCGATCAGCGGCCGGTCGGCTTCCTGACGCAATCGGCGTTCACCGGGCTGGCGCAGACCTTGTCCTATCTCGCGCCGTCGCTGATGGTGTGGATCGGGTTCGACAAGGATGCGGTCGACGCCAACGGCATCCCCGATATCACGCGCATCGCCTTCATCATCGGCGCGGTGCTGTCGCTGTCGACGATCCTGTGGTCGGTGCTGCGCGTGCGTGAACTGCCGCTGCCACCGGAGGAGCAGGCGCGGCTCGCCGCCGATCCGCTCACCCTGCGCGGCGCGCTGGCGGACCTGAAGGCCGCGATCGTCGAAATGCCGCGCCCGATGCGCCAGCTGGCACTGGCGATGCTGTGCCAATGGTATGCGATGTTCGCCTATTGGCAGTTCATCGCCTTCGCGCTGGCGCGCTCGCTGCACGGCACCGCCGATACCGCCAGCACCGCGTTTCGCGATACCGTGCTGACCGTCGGGCAGCTCGGCGCCTTCTACAATGCGGTCGCGTTCGTCGCCGCGCTGCTGCTGGTGCCGCTGGCGCGCCGTTTCGGGGCCAAGCATGTCCATGCCGCGTGCCTGGCGGCATCAGGCGGGGCGATGCTGGCGATCCCCGGCATCCCGACCCAGGCGGGGCTGTTCGTGGCGATGATCGGCATCGGCATCGGCTGGGCCAGCATGATGGGCAATCCGTATATCATGCTGACGGGGATGATCCCGCCCGAACGCAACGGCGTCTATATGGGCATCTTAACATGTTCATCGTCATTCCGATGATGATCGAAAGCCTGACGGTGCCGCTGTTCTACCGCCCGCTGCTGGGCGGCGATGCGCGCGCGATGGTGCTGGTCGCCGGCGTGCTGATGCTGGCGGGCGCGGCCGCCACCGTGCTGGTCGGGCGGGGCACGGCGCAGGCCTCGCCCGCCTGATCGCCGCTCCCCGCCCCGGACCGTGTCCGATCAGAAGCGGAAGCTCAGCCACCCCGCCAGGAAGTCGGAACTGCGGAACCCCGCCCGCGTCAGCGACGGCCCCGCGATCAGATGTTCGTACCGCCCGGTGAACGACACCCGCGGCGTGAAGCTCCACACCAGCTGCGCGCGCAGCGTGTCCGCGATCTTGCGGTCGCCGCGGATATTCTGCGTGCCGGCAAAGGGGGTGCCGTTGGCGCGGTACACCGCATCGGTCTCGGTCGCGCGCCACGATGCCTGATATTCCAGCGCCACGCGCATCTTCGGGATCGGGTTGAACGTCACGTTCGGCGCCAGCGCGATCAGGTTCGTCGGCGTCGCGTACAGCTGGTAGCTGTAATAGATGTTGTTGCCGAACGGCGCCAGCGACGTGCGCAGCGTGCCGCCGTCATAGGAACCGCCGCCGCTGGCATAATCGGCGTGGAACCCGATCCGCGGCGCGGTACGCCCCTTGCCCAGGCGATAGCTTTGCGCCGCGAAGATCAGCCAGGCCGAGATGTCCTGGTTGCCAAAACTGCCGCCCTGATGCTGGACGGTGTAATCGACGTTGACCGGCCCGACGTCGCCATACAGGTGCAGGCCGTAGAACATCCGCTCCTCGCGCTGCGTCCGTCCGCCCCACGAGGCGGCATCGTTGCGCAGCCGCCATACGAACGGGTCGAAGAACAGCTTCGATCCGCCGAACCAGTCGCGCGGCACCACGATGCCGGTGGAAATCCCGCTGAACCGCCGCCCGCGATCGATCAGGTCGTCGCCCGTGCCGTTCACGCCCAGTCGCGTGGTGTAGAAATCGAAGGCGTCGGCCCGCACCTTGGTGCCCCGCGCCCACACGCGCGCGCCGTTGAATACGGTGAAGATCGTGTTGTTGTCGCGCGGCACCACCATCAGATTGGGGCCGTCGGCGAACGTCTGGCGCCCGTACCGCACGCCCAGATGAGCGCCGCCGACATCCCCGGTCAGGTCAACGAACGATTGCTGGACGACCAGCGCGTTCTTTAGCTGCGGCAATCGCGTGCCCAGCTCGACACCGGACAGCCCGCCATGCGCCAATTCGCCGAAGAAGCGCAGGTGATCGCCGATGTGCAGGTCGGCAGCGCCGACGATCCGGTTGATGTCCTGCCGCTGCGCGCGCCGGTCGCGCAGGTCGGGATTGGTGATATGGTTCGCGCGCAGGCGGAACTCGCCCGACAGCGTCAGATACGTGTCGCCGTCACCCGCGATCGGGATGAACTTCAGCCGGTCGATCGGATCGTCGCGCTTCTTGGGGTCGCGCAGTTTCGTCCAGTCCTCGGCCCAGCGCGACTGGTTGTACCCCCCGCTGGTCACGCCGTCGCCTATGCCGTCGACCGGATAATCGTTCGCGGTGGGGTTGGCGGCGGCCGTGCTCGGCTGGCCGTCCTTGGGGGGGATCGTCTGCGCGGCGGCGTCGGATGCCGTGATCGTCGCGCCCGCAACCAGGCACAGCGCCAGGGGGGCGGCGCCGGCCAGGCGGCGCGCCATACGGTTCATCATGGTGAATGCCCTTGATCGTCTTTTTGGTGGAGGCGGCGGGACCGGCGGGCCGTTCGCCCCCCACGTCCCGCCTTTAGCCGAAAGACCTTAATCGCGTCCTTAGAGCGCGTCGGTCATTCCGCCGGGATGGCCTCGGCCGGCAGCTGGTCGACGCGCGGCGCATGGCCGGCCAGCGCGGCATCGAACCGCGACTGGTCCAGCCGGCCTTCCCACCGGGTGACGACCACGGTGGCCACGGCATTGCCGATGAAGTTGGTCAGGCTGCGGCATTCCGACATGAACCGGTCGACGCCCAGGATCAGCGCCATGCCCGCCACCGGCACGCTCGGCACGATCGACAGCGTCGCGGCCAGCGTGATGAAGCCCGCGCCGGTCACGCCCGCCGCGCCCTTCGACGACAGCATCGCCACCGCCAGCAGCAGCAGCTGCTGCCCGATCGACAGCTCCACGCCGGTCGCCTGCGCGATGAACAGCGCCGCCAGCGTCATGTAGATGTTGGTGCCGTCCAGGTTGAACGAATAGCCGGTCGGCACGACCAGCCCGACGATCGACTTCGGGCAGCCGGCGCGCTCCATCTTCTCGATCAGGCTCGGCAGCGCGCTTTCCGACGACGACGTGCCCAGCACCAGCAGCAGTTCGGTCTTCAGATAGGCGATCAGCTTGAAGATCGAGAAACCGCAGGCGCGCGCCACCAGCCCCAGCACCACGATGACGAACAACAGCGACGTCAGGTAGAAGGTGCCGACCAGCGCCGCCAGGTTCAGCAGCGTGCCGACGCCGTACTTGCCGATCGTGAACGCCATCGCGCCGAATGCGCCGATCGGGGCGGCCTTCATCAGGATCGCGACGACCTTGAACACCGCCAGCGACAGGTCTTCCAGCGCATGGGTGACGCGCGCACCGCGTTCGCCGATCATCGCCAGGCCGATGCCGAACAGGATCGCGACGAACAGCGTCTGCAGGATGTTGCCCTCGCTCAGCCCCGATACGAACGTGTCGGGAATGATGTTGAGCAGGAACCCGGTCAGCGTCGTGTCATGCGCCTTTTCGGCATATTCGGCGATCTTGCTGCCATCCAGCGTCGCCGGGTTGATGTTCATCCCCGCGCCCGGACGGATCACGTTGCCCACCACCATGCCGACCACCAGCGCCAGCGTGGAGAAGGTGAGGAAATAGGCGAAAGCCTTCGCGGCGACGCGGCCGACCGCAGCCAGATCGCGCATCCCGGCGATGCCGGTGACGATCGTCAGGAAGATCACCGGCGCGATGATCATCTTCACCAGCTTGATGAACCCGTCGCCGATCGGCTTCAGCGATTCGCCGACGTGCGGCGCGAAATGACCGATCGCCACACCGGCGATGATCGCGATCAGCACCTGCACGTACAGGTGGGTGTACCACGGGCGCACGCCGGCGGGCGCGCTCTCGAAGGCGGGGCTTGGGTGAAGTGCCATGGGCAGGATCCTCTCGTCGTCGGGCCCGGCGCTTCTTCTGTGCGAGTGCGCGGGATCGCATCAGTCTGCCGACGCAGTCCCCCGCCACCAACCCTGTCGCGCGATTTGCATTATTTTTGATATATCAATGATATAACGATAGCGACACGCCCGGAGCGTGCAGCGATCGACACAGACGGTCGGCCAAGATGTGCAGAAACCTGCACATCACCCCGCTGCCAGGATTCGCGCGATCTCCTCCTCGGGCAGGCCGAACACGCTCGCCAGTCCCGGCATCGTCGCACCGCGGCGCGACAGTTCGATGATCCGTCCGTGATCGACGTTGGTCGCGTAATGGCGGGTGTCGCGCACCACGCGCTCCTCGCCGGTGCGCGCCAGTGCGCCCGATGCGCGGCGGCGCGGGCGCGCGTCGCGTTCCTCGCTACGCTCCTCCAGCCGCGCGGCGCGGCGCTGGTCCTCCTCGGCGCGGCGGGCGGCGCGCGCCGCCTCGCGCTCGCGCTGCCCGGCCTCGCGCTGCGCCTGGCGCTCGGCGGTGCGCGCCTCGGCCGCCGCGATTCGTTCCTGCGCGCGCGATGCCGCGCGCTCGCTCGCCGCCCCGGCGGGCCGCCCCCATCCCCGATCGTCCGTCATCCGCGCAGCCTGTATCGCGCGAACCGCTAGACGCCCAGCCGCTTCAGCACCGGTTCCAGCACGCCCGCCATCGCATCGTATCCCGCCGCAGTCGGGTGCACCCCGTCATAGGCAAGGCCCGGCTTCATGCCCCCCTCGGGCGTGGCCAGCACCGGCGTGTAATCGACGAACGTCGCGCCCAGTGCGGGCGCGGTGCGCGCCAGCCAGTTGTTGATGGCGCGGATCGGCGCGACCGTCTCCAGCCCCGGCCGCCACGGAAAGTTCGCCGCCGGCGGCACCGACGCCAGCAGGACGCGGATATGGTTCGCGCGCGCCAGCTGCGCCATCGCGAGCAGATTGTCCTGCGTCTGCGCGATCGTCATCGGCCCGGTATTGCCCGCGATATCGTTCGTCCCGGCCATCAGGTGGAGCACCTTCGGCTTCAGCGCGACGACGTCGGCCATCATCCGGCACAGCAT
>NZ_LSJO01000437.1:0-3456 GCF_001556735.1 Sphingomonas sp. CCH9-F2
CCGGTCTTTCGATCGGAAGCCCCGCCGTCGCCAGCTTCAGGCGGCGTCAACCATCACGATCTCGGCATCCTCGATCGCGGTGACGGTCAGCGTGTCGACGTCGCTGATCGCGGCGCCGTCACGGGTGCCGACACGCACCCCCTCGATATCGACCGAACCCGTGGCGGGGACCAGATACGCCTTGCGATCGCGGCCCAGCGGATAGCTGGCGGTTTCGCCGGCGCGGATCGTCGCGCCCAGCACGCGCGCGTCGGTGCGGATCGGCAACGCGTCGCGATCGTCGTCATAACCGCTGGCAAGCGTCACGAACTGGCCCGAGCGATCGCCTTTCGGAAACGGCTTGGCGCCCCATTGCGGCGCGTCGCCGGTGCGGGTCGGGACGATCCAGATTTGGAAGATGCGGGTCGTCACATCCTCCATATTATATTCCGAATGGCGGATGCCGGTGCCCGCGCTCATCACCTGCACATCGCCCGCCTCGGTCCGGCCGGAATTGCCCAGGCTGTCCTGATGCGTGATCGCGCCTTCGCGGACATAGGTGATGATTTCCATGTCGTTGTGCGGATGCGGGGGAAAGCCGGTCCTGGGCGCGATCGTATCGTCGTTCCACACGCGCAGATTGCCCCAATGGACGCGCGCGGGATCGTGATAGCCGGCGAAGGAGAAATGATGCTTCGCGTCCAGCCAGCCATGGTTGGCACCGCCAAGCGTGTCGAAAGGACGAAGGTCGATCATGGAGTGTCTCCGCTGTCCGGCGATGGCGCCGGATCACGCAGAGCCATGTAGGTGGTACGCGATCGTTTCGTCAGAGGGCAGTTGGCAAACGGATCGTTGCCGTTTTTGCTATGATCGCGCGATCAGCGGCGCGGTTGCCGCGTGGCGTGCGCGGCGCTGATGCTGTCCATCATGAGTTCGTACTGACCGTGCGAATAGCCGGCCCGCAGGAAGCGCGCGACCTCATGCGAGGGCACGGAATAGCCGTGATGCCAGCCGAGCACCGCGATGCGGCGCAGTGCCTCCAGCCGATCGTCGGCGAGCATCCGGTTGTACTGGCGGAACAGCACGCGCATCGCGGTGGTCATCCGCCCGGGCGCGCGCAGCGAGGACAGCCGGTCGTTGCGGGCGAGCGCGACGACCGACCATTCGAGCGCGCCCAGCCGGGGCGCGGGTTCGGCCGGGGAAAGCAGATCGGCGGCCGGGAGCGGGGCCGGCGCGGTGCGCGCTGCGGCGGAGGCATTGATCGGATCGAAGCAGAGATAGGCCATGCGGGTGGTTCCTGGCGATGGCCGTGCGGGCGTCCCTGCGCGATGGGCACGCGCCGGGCGGGTTCGGCCGGGGTCGACGGATAGTGAGGGGCGCGGCCGTTCGGCAGCGCGATGCGCGGCGTCAGGAAGGGCCGGTGTCCGGCGGGTTCATCGCGATCCCCTTTCGATCGGGCGGGTGCCGGGGTTGGTCGGGCCCCGTTCCATACCGTTCGGTATAAAAACCGTCCGGCAGGTCGTCAATCGCTTTTGTACCGGTCGGTAAAAAAATTCCGCGTCAGCGCCCCGGCCACAGCATCAGACTGGTGTCGACGACCTTGTCCAGATCGGCGCGCGAGGTGCCGGCGCCCGCCTGTACCGCCATCCCCTGCAACACGGTGTAAAGGAACTGCGCCAGAGCCAGCGGGTCGGCATGATCGGGCAGGTCGCCATCGCGCTGCGCGCGGCGGAACCGCTCCACCAGCGCGGCGTGCGAGGATTCGCGGCGCGCCAGCACATGGGTGCGGATCGAATCGGCGGCGTTGCTGCACGCCGCGGCGCCGATCACGCCCAGGCACCCCTTGGGATCCCCGGCGCTGGTCTGCGCCGCGACCGCGCCGCGCAGGAGATATTCGGCGACCGCGCGGGCGGTCGGCTGCTCCAGCGCGTCGCGGATATAGGCGAGCTTTTCGGTTTCGTAGAGGTCGAGCGCCTTGTGGAACAATTGTTCCTTGTTGCCGAAGGCGGCGTACAAGCTGGGCTTGGTGATGCCCATCGCGGCGGTAAGGTCCGCCATCGACGCGCCTTCATAGCCGCGGGTCCAGAATACGCCGAGCGCGGCAGCGAGCGCGGCGTCGGGGCAGAAGCCGCGCGGACGGCCTCGCGGAGAGGCGGGCGCAGAGGCGGACGGCGCGGCGGCGGATTCCGGGGCAAGGACGGGGGCTGCGCTTTCCATAACGCCTGGTATATAATGCGACGTGCCGATGCCGTCGAGGGGCGGGCCGTCAGGCAGCGGCGGCGTCGTCCTTCCCCAGCAGCCACGCCTCCGCACTCTCCGGGCACTGGAAATAGCCGGCGTCGCGGCTGCTGGCGGCGCGCTTGATCTGCATTCGCGACAGCGACCGACCGACCACGAACGCCAGCCGCCGCGATCGCATCGGCGAATTCGCCAGCACCTGTTCGAAGCGTTCGACCGCCTGCTGCGACTGGATGTCCATCGCGCGGATATCGACCATCGTCAGATGCTCGCCCGGTGGGCGACCCAGGTTCGCAAGCTGTTCCATGAGGTCGGCGGCGAAGCGCGTGACGTCGACCGGCTCGAAGAATCCCGCCATCCTGACGCGCATCAGGCCGTGCGCGGTGTCGGGATCGAAAGAATATTCGGCTTTCATGGTAATGGTCTAGGGGCGTCATCGTTACCGAACGGTCAATCGCGACCTACGACTTTCGGCGTAGCGCGCGCTTGCATTGGCCCGCCACACCCCCGAGGTTAAGACGCGACGATGGCCGACACGATTTCCCACCCGGCGCCGCTGGAGCGGCAGTTGTGCTTCGCGCTGTACAGCGCGTCGATGGAGATGGGGCGGGTGTACAAGCCCATGCTGGATGCGCTGGGGCTGACCTATCCGCAATATCTGGTGTTGCAGGTGCTGTGGGAGGAGGACGGGCGCACAATCGGCGCGGTGGCGGCGCGTCTGGCGCTGGAGCCGAGCACGATCACGCCGCTGGTCAAGCGGCTGGAGGCGGGGGGCGTGGTGACGCGCACGCGCGACGCGCAGGACGAGCGGCAGGTGCGGGTGCACCTGACCGGGCGCGGCCGTGCGCTGCGCGAGGAGAGCGAACCGATGGCGCGGCGCGTGTTCGCCAGCACCGGATTGACGCTGGAGGCGGTGATCGCGCTGACCGACGAGGTGCGCGCGCTGCGCCGGACGCTTGCGGGGGCGGGGGCGGGCGCAGCGGCCTGACGCGCCGACGCTATTGCGTCTGCACCTCCGCGTCGGTCATCAGATCGTCGCCGTCGAGCCAGCGGATGATCTCGCGTGCGGCGGGGTGGTCGATCGCGGCGTAGCGATCGCGCAGCTTCGCCGCGCGGGTGCCAAGGCGTTCGTGGCCGGTATCTTGCAGCGCGATCAGATCCTGTTGCAGCATGTGCGCGAACGGCTGCCCCAGCAGGCGCTCCGCCGCGGCGGCGAAGGCGGCGCCATAGGCATAGTCG
>NZ_LSJO01000438.1:0-366 GCF_001556735.1 Sphingomonas sp. CCH9-F2
GGGCTTCGAGCCCTTCACGCAGCAGGATCGTGAACGCGCCCAGGAACGTGGACGCCTCGGTGGCGGCATCGGGCGCGAGCGCCGCTTCTGCATCATCGAAAAAGCCGCCCAGCACCGTGACCTTCTCCGCGAGATCATCGGGCGATGCGCCCCGGTCGATCGCGGCGCGGAACTCCCCCATGGCGCCCTCGATTCGGCCCATCAGCGTCGCGTCGCGCGCGGTGAGCGTTGGTTCGATCGGCTCGAACCCATCGAGATAGGCTGACAGCGCCAGCTCTTTTGCCATCCGCGCATCGCCACGCCGGGCAGCGGCCACGCTTTCGGCGAGTTTGGCGCGGGCGACCGCGAGCGAGCCGGGAGCCTGTT
>NZ_LSJO01000439.1:0-2884 GCF_001556735.1 Sphingomonas sp. CCH9-F2
GACCACATCATCGCACAGCTACGCTGGTGCGGAGGTCGTCCACGACATCACGTCATGGAGTGCGCGGATCGGGCAGGCGGCACGAGCCGCCGAAGCGGGGGCAGGGTTTCAATGACCATTCAGACCATGCATTGTACCAACCAACAAGGGGGGGGCGCAACGTGACGACACTCAGCGATCGGGAGATCAAAACCGAGATTGACGCCGGAAGGCTGATCCGGAATGCGGATCTGAATATGCTGGATGGCGCCTGCTACGAACTTCGGTTGGGAAGCGTCTATTATGATCTCACCGAGAATGGTGCCCGCTTCCAGCTGAAGCCAGGCGAAAACGCGTTGATCAAGCCGGGACACCGGGTCGTCCTGATCACCCTTGAGGAGCTTGACGCCCCTGCCCAAATCCTAGTCCGCGTTGTCAGCAAGGGGTCCCTATTTAGCGTCGGTCTAAGTCCCGTCGCCACGTACGCGGATCCGGGCTTCAAAGGGAACCTAGGCATCGTGACCCAAAACATCAGCGACAAGTATGTCGAGTTGCCCCAGGGCGAGCCTATCGCAAAGGCAGATTTTACGATGCTTTCGAGTCCCGCCACGAGGCTTTACGAAGGACAGCATGGGTTTCAGCTTGGCATCTGGCCTATCAAGACGCACCTCCAGAAGACGCACGGCGAGGTCGCCGATGACCGGCGCGTGATGTCCGAAAAGCAGGAGAGCCTCGCCCTCCTTCCTCAAGCAACGCGAACCGTTATACGCCGCATCGAAACAACGCAGCTTTGGACGAACATCGGGCTGGTGGTCGCCATCATTATCAACTCGCTTGCGATCTTCCTGGCGGAAAAGAAGTTAGTCGACAGCATTATCGGCGTCATTGCCAGCTTAGTGGCCGCCTCGATAATCAGCATAGGCTCGCTTACGGTCAACCTGCTCAGAAGGAACAGATGATGGACCTTTCTGCTATTGTCGCCCGACAGATCAATGCTGACGAGCGGCGGGGATTCCGAGTTCGCTTTGGCTCCGATGTCGATCGGCACGATCAGCTCGTTCGCGACCTGGTAGGTTTAATGGGGGAGGTTGGAGAGTTCGCGAATGAGCTCAAGAAAGTAGGTCTCGGCCTGCACAATCCGAAGTACAATGGGCCGAGTCTTGAGGAGGCTTCACCGAACCTGCGCGAGGAGTTAGCCGACGCCGCTATTTATCTTTTCCGGCTTTCAACGATCCTCGGCGGCGACTTCGAGCAGGACGTATTGTCTAAAATGAACCTAAATGATGACCGATACCGCGAACTCGAGCGATAAGCTCGTATTTCTGCTGGGGGTAAACACAGGGTTCGTGACAGACGGGGAGCCTGACGCGCGATACGTTGACTTTTACCGTCAACGAAGCTCCGCCGACCTTCACTGCGCCATCGTCGGCAACGTAGTCATCCCCGAAGGTCACGGGAGCAACCGGTCAACGCCGTCGATTGGATTCAACCCGGTGTGGGGTGCCGTAGCCGACGCGATCCGCGAGCGGGGCTCGCTACCGGGAATCCAACTCGCAACGGCATGGGAGGGCTACGAAGGAGCCCGGAAGTTTCTATCGGCTAATTCCGCCGAGGTGATAGGGCAAGCGAGAGAACTCGTCGGGTCACTTGGACGTCATGTCATCGACCACGTCCTTGACGGCTTTTCGGCCGCGGCGGCCATCGCAATCGAGCATGGCTTCGGTCATGTGCAAATCCATGCGGCTCACGGCTACCTGCTTAGCCTTCTAGTAGACAAGCGGATTAACCCCGCCGCGCCCCTTGTCGAAGACAGGTTAGGAAGGTTGGCGGAGTGGCTCCGCACCAACGGCGTAGAAAGCTCGATCCGGATATCGATGCGCACCGGCGATGCCCAATTCGACGGTTCCGGCGCTACAGGGCTGCACGATAGTATTGCCGCCCTCCCGTTCGACTTCGTCGACCTGTCCTCCGGATTCTACAATATCGACAAAAGGCTCATCTATCCCGCGCGGCCGGAGATCACGAACGCGCGCTTCAGGGAGAGCGTTGAAGTCGCCCTACGCCATCCGTCGCGGCGCTTCATAGTCTCGGGCCGGGTTGCGCAACGAGCTTCAGACCTGCCGCACAATGCGCATGTTGGGCTCTGTCGCGACCTCATCGCCAATCCCCGGTTCCTTGCTGAGCCGGAGAACGGCTGCCACAACCACGGCAAATGTCATTACTACTCGCGTGGGGGTGAACACGTGGTGTGTCCCCGGTGGAGCGAGACCGAACCGGAAAGGCAACAATGAGTGTGGAGGAGCGCGGCTTCCGTACGTCGCCCGGACGGCAAGGCAGCTTCCCGAGATGCCGCGCATCGCGCGGCTTGGCGCGAAGTGGTCGCCCGTACCGGAGACCGTGTGCCCATCGGGCCGTCAAGCTAATGCCACGAGCCACTTACGGCGATGGCGTGTTCCCTTCACCCGCTCCACATTCGTGCTGAACCCACATAAATCCGCCATTCCGGCGTCCGGCCGCGCTTCACGGGACACCTGATTGTGCATCAGGCTGTGCACACGATGGTATCGTACGCCCGCATGAGAGCTCCGCGCCGGCGTCCGGGCGAGACGTGGATGTGGCCTCGATCTCCTATCCGTGGCGGCGCGGCGCTGACAGCAGCAGCCGCAATCAGACGGGCTTAACAGCCCCCTAAGATCGCGGCGGATGGGCAATTCCGACGTTGTTGCGAAACAAGTATGTTCCCGGCACGCCGCTCACGTCTTTTTTACCCCCGTCCGCTATCGTGGGCGGCATGGCACAGGCGAAGATCGACGATCACGAACAGCGGGCCGACATGCGGTTGGCGGCGGATTGCCGGGCGGTGGCGCGGGTGGCGTTGCCGGTGACGGTGGTGGACGTGTCGCAT
>NZ_LSJO01000044.1:0-4409 GCF_001556735.1 Sphingomonas sp. CCH9-F2
CATCGGCACGCGGCGCGCGCGTCGCTGGCGCCGGCGCGGCGCGCGCGACCGGCGCTTCGGTGACCGGCGGCTGCGTTACGGGCGCGTCTGGCGCGTGGGTGATCGGTGCCGTGTTCGGCGCGATGGTAAGTGTGGTCACAGCCTCGGGCAGGACGGCGCCCGGCGCGGCGTCGGGCAGGACGGCGGGTCGCGCAGTGTCGGCGACCGGCAGCGCCGCGGGCAGCAGGGTGGGCGCAACGGCCGCTGCGGCGGGCAGCGCCGGCATCGTCGTGCCGGGGGCGGCAAGCGCCTGCCGGGCGGCATCGGGCAGCGTCGGCACGCCCGCGGCGCCGGGCATCAGCAGGTCGATGAACGAAACCGCCGCCGCCTCGCCCGGCGTACCGCCGGCGGCGGACACGGGCGATGCCGGAATCGCGATCGCGCCCGGGGCGGTCGTCAGCAAAAGGCTGGCCATCGTGGTCAAGGCGTATCCAGTCGCAGCGGGTTGAACCGATGGACGCGAGCGTCCGTGGACACATCAGCAAGATGCGTGCCGTTTTGAGATTCGCGGCGGGCGACATGCGGTCGGCGCAGCGCGCCTCGCGACCGCCCCGCCATCCGTACAAGCCATTGGATTCGCGGACCTCGCGGAGGAAAGGGCGGCCCCCGCCCCGGCCGCGATCGCGCGTGGCTCAGCGCCGGCGGGCGGGCACGGGCGCATCCTCCAGCGCCTTCATCTCGGCGCGGATCAGCTCCGCGCGGTGGCGATCGATCAGCTTTTCGACCGCGCTCTGGTCGCGGTGCGCGGCGCGTGCGGCCTGGCTGCGGCGGTCGGCGTTCATCTCGGCGGTGCGGACGCGCTCGACCGCGGCGTCGGCAGACCGGTGCAGCCGCTCGCGGAAATGCGCGGCGGCGGCCAGATGCGCGGCGCCGGGGACCAGCGCGGGCTGCGGCGCGACCGCGGCGGCCAGCTGCGCGATGCGATGCGACAATTGCTGCTCGCTGGTCACCTGTTCGCGCGCGCGCGCTTCGTCCGCGCGCGCCAGGTTGAGTTGCAGCGTGCGGACGCGGTGCAGCCGCTGGAGCCGCTTGCCGTCAGCCATGCGTGCCGTCCGGCGCGTCGCCGAACACGCCGGTCAGTTCCGCCGCGGCATCCTCCAGCGGCACGATCTGGTCGGTGTCCTGGCGCACGAATTCCATGATCGCGGGGTGATAGGCGATCGCGGCGTCGATCGCGGCGTCGCTGCCGGCGCGATAGGCGCCCATCAGCACCAGATCGCGATTTTCCTCATAGGTCGCCAGATGCTGGCGCAGCGCGCGCGCGGCCTGCTGGTGATCGCGCGGCACGATGTCGTTCATCACGCGACTGACCGATTTGGAGATATCGATCGCGGGATAGACCGCGCGCTCCGCCATCGCGCGGCTGAGCACGATATGCCCGTCGAGGATCGATCGCGCCGAATCGACGACGGGATCGTTGCCGTCGTCGCCGTCCGCCAGCACGGTGTAGATCGCGGTGATCGACCCACCGGTGTGGACGTCGGACCCCGCCCGCTCGATCAGGTTGGGCAGCATCGCGATCGCGGACGGCGGATAGCCGCGCGCCGAGGCCGGCTCACCCAGCGCCAGCCCGATCTCGCGCCCGGCGTGCGCGACGCGGGTCAGTGAATCGATGATGAGCAGCACCTTCTTGCCTTCGGCGCGGAACGCTTCGGCGATCGCGGTGGCGCGCAGCGCGCCGCGGATGCGCAGCACGGGGGAATGGTTGGCAGGCACCGCGACGACGACCGCGCGCGCGCGCGCCTCCCCGGCCACTTTGGTTTCCAGGAAGTCGGCGACTTCGCGGCTGCGCTCGCCGATCAGCCCGATGACGACCACGTCGGCCCGCGCCGCGCGCACCATCATCCCCAGCAGCACCGACTTGCCGACCCCCGAACCGGCCATGATGCCGACGCGCTGGCCCTGCCCGACGGTGAGCAGCCCGTTGATCGCGCGCACGCCGACGTCCATCGGCGCCAGCACGCGCCCGCGGTCGAGCGGCGACTGGATGCGCCCGGCCAGCGGCCAGTGGCCCGCGCCGCGGATCGGCCCCAGCCCGTCGATCGGGTTACCCGCGCCATCGACGACGCGGCCGAGCAGCGCGGCGCCCACCTCCGCCTCGCCCGGCGCTCCCAGCGGGCGCACCGGCGCGTCGGGCAGCAGCGCGGCGGCGCCGCCCAGGTTCATCATCAGCGTGCGGCCGTTGCGGAAACCGATCACCTCGGCCTCCACCTGATGCGTGCCCGCCGCGCCGATCAGGCAGACGGTGCCGACCGGCAGCGACAGCCCCACCGCCTCCATCAGCAGCCCGTCATACGACGCCAGCCGCCCCGACACGCGCGCGCGCGGGCGCACGTCCGCAGCGGCGAGCGCGTCGAGATAATCGCCGGCGTAGCGGTTGAGCATCACGCGGCGGCGGTTCTGGACGCGGGAAGGGGAACGCGCTCGATCGCGCCGGCAAGCTGGTCCAGCCACAGCGCTGGGCCGTCCTCGACAATGGTCGAGGCGGCTTCCAGCACGAAGCTGCCGCGCGCGATCGCGGCGTCGCCGACCGGGAAGATCGTGTCGGGCAGCAGCCCGTCCAGCAGCGCGACATCGTCGGGATGGACGCGCAGCATCGCCGATTCGTGCGCATCGGCCAGCAGGTCCGACGCCGCGGCGATGCGCGCCGCCAGCAATTCGCCCGACACGCCGTTCTCGCCGACCAGCTTGCCGACCAGCGCCAGCACGGTGCGGCGCAGCGCATCGGCCAGCGCCGCGCGGTCGATCGCGCCGCCCGCCTTCAGCTCGGCTGCGAGCGCGGTCATCATCGCGCGGTCGCGCTCCATGTCCTCGCGCGCGGCCAGCGTGGCGGCGGCGACGCCGTCCTCATACCCCTCGGCGCGCGCGACCTCGACGGGGTCGAGGAAGGCGCTGGGCTCGGCCGCGGCATCGAGCGGATCCCAGCCCTCGGTGGGATTGTCGGCGCGGTCGGCGGGGTGGAAATGGCGCGGCGCGGCGCCGACCGTCTCGGCGGTGCTGCCGCCGAACGCTTCCTCGATCCGCTGGATCAGTTCGGCAGGAGTGAAACCGGTCGGGGATTGATGCTCGCGGGTCTGCGCACGCACGCGCGAGGCCGCCGCCTCGTCCACGCGCGACGGCAGTCCGATGACGAAACCGTTGTCAGACATAATCGTCGTCGCCTGCCCCCATCTGGATCGTCCCGTCCTTCGCCAGGTTGCGCGCGATCTGGATCATCACCTTCTGCGCATCCAGCACTTCGCTCAGCTTCATCGGGCCGCGTGCTTCCATATCGTCGCGGATGCCGTCGGCGGCACGTGCCGACATGCAGCCCAGGATGCGGTTGCGCGCGCTTTCCTCGACGCCCTTCAGCGCACGGGTCAGCGTGTCGCCGTCGACGTTGCGGATCAGCGTGCCCAGGTTCTTGTCGTCCATTTCCAGCAGGTTCTCGAAGACGAACATCGCCTCCTCGATCTGCTTGGCCATGTCGCGGTCCATCTTGAACAGCTTGGGCATGACGCGCTGTTCCACCGACTTGCGCGCGCCTTGCAGCAGCTTGGCCGCCTCGCGCGCGCCGCCCAGTTGCAGCGACGTGCCCGCGCCGGTGCCGCCGCCGCTGGTGCGGTTGGCGATCAGCGTGCGCAGCATGTCGACCGCCTCGGGCGTGATCGGCCCCAGCCGTGCGATGCGGTGCAGGATGTCGGGCTGGACCAGCTCGGGCAGCAGCTCCAGCACCTTGCTGCCGACCTCGGCATCGAGATTGGCGATCATCACCGCGGCGATCTGCGGATGCTCCTTGTCGAGCAGCGCGGCGATCTCGGTCGCGTCGAGCCAGTCGAGCAGGTCGATCTCGCACACTGCCTCGGCCGGGGTGATGCGCGCCAGCACGCTTTCGGCCTTTTCGGCGCCCAGCGCGCGGGTCATCACCGATTCCACCTTGCGGCCGGGATCGAAGGTGATGCCGGTGCGCTGCCGCGCACACCCGACGAAATTGTCGAGGACGAGCTGCACCTCTTCCTCGCTGACGTCCGCCACCGCGAACATCGCGCTGCCCAGGTTGCGGACCTCGTCGGGTTCCAGCTTCTGCAGGATCGCGGCGGCTTCGTCGTCGCCGACCAGCATCATCAGCACCGCGGCGCGCTCCACCCCGGTGAAGGTGCGCGGCGGCGGGGTCGTGGCGGTGGCCTGTTCCTCGCTCATGACTTGGCGTCCGCGGCGATCATGTCGCGTACCGCGAGCGCGGCGCGCGCCGGATTGTCACGGGTGAAGCCACGCACCGCGTCGATCCGCTCGTCATAGCTGCGGCTGGTCTCGATCTGGTCGAGGCCGACCGGTTCGGACACCTCAATGTCGTCATCGTCGTCGTCGTAATGCGCGGTGGCGTCGTCGGC
>NZ_LSJO01000440.1:0-209 GCF_001556735.1 Sphingomonas sp. CCH9-F2
GCGAGTCCGCCATGTCCTCGCGCCACATGGCGACTTCCGCCGGCGTGCCGCGCGTGAAATCCATCGCGCGCACTTCGGCGCGGATCGCCTCGATATCGAAATCCGCCATCAGCTCGCCTCCGTCGTTTCCGCTTCCGCATCGAACGCCCGCTTGCCGCGCCGCTTCCACAGCGCCAGCACGTCGCCGGCATCATCACCGCGCGCGCGGC
>NZ_LSJO01000441.1:0-5247 GCF_001556735.1 Sphingomonas sp. CCH9-F2
CCCGCGCCTCCAGCGGCTCGTCCAGCTGGCCGCCGCCGATGAAATGGGTGTTGAGATCCAGCGTCACCGCCGGCCCGGCCTCGATCAGGCCGAACGCGCGCACCGCGGCGAACATCGCCACGTCGATGAAGCCCAGCAGCACCCCGCCATGGACATGATCGGCCAGGTTCGAATGCTGCCGCCCCGCGACCATCCGCACCCGCGCGATACCGTCGTCGATGCGCACGATGATCTCGCCCAGAAAGGCGTTGTAGCGCGTCGGGTCGCGCAGCGCCCACAGCATCCAGCCGGGATGGTGCGGATGCTCCTCGTAGATGAACGCGGGGTGCGGGGCGTCCGCGGGCGTCGGGAATCCGGGCATCGAGCGGTCAGACGATCCGCTCGACTTCCATCTTCTTGATCTCCGCGATCGCCTTGGCAGGGGACAGGCCCTTGGGGCAGGCGTTGGCGCAGTTCATGATCGTGTGGCAGCGGTACAGGCGGAACGGATCCTCCAGCGCGTCGAGCCGCTCGCCGGTCATCTCGTCGCGGCTGTCCGCCAGCCAGCGATACGCCTGGAGAAGGATCGCCGGGCCGAGGAACTTGTCGGAATTCCACCAGTAGCTGGGGCACGACGTCGAGCAGCATGCGCACAGGATGCACTCGTACAGGCCGTCGAGCTTCGCACGCTCCTCGGGCGACTGGAGCCGCTCCTTGCCGGCGGGCGGCGGGGTGACGGTCTGCAGCCACGGGGTGATCGAGGCATATTGCGCGTAGAAATGCGTGAAGTCGGGCACCAGGTCCTTGATGACGTCCATCGCGGGCAGCGGGGTGATCTTCACCTCGCCCTTCACGTCCTCGATCGCGGTGGTGCAGGCCAGCCCGTTCTTGCCGTCGATGTTCATCGAACACGATCCGCAGATCCCTTCGCGGCAGGACCGGCGGAAGGTGAGCGAACTGTCCTGCTCCGACTTGATCTTGATGAGCGCGTCGAGGACCATCGGCCCGCATTCGTCGAGATTGACCTCGAACGTGTCGTAGCGCGGGTTCTCGCCCGAATCGGGATCGTAGCGATAGACCTTGAAGTTGCGCATGGCGCCGCCGGGCTGCGGCGAGGGAATCGTCCGACCGCCCTTGATCTTGCTGTTCTTCGGGAGCGTGAACTCGGCCATGCGCGTCTCGTCTTCGTAACAGGCGGACCGCCGGCAAGCAGGAGGCGCGCCGACGCCGTTCGTGACGGGCGCGTACATGATCGCGGCAATCGCCGCAAACCCGCGCCCTTGCGCGCCCTAAGTAGCGCGTAAGCCGTCCGGCTCAAGAGGCTTGTCGCGCCGATGCGCCCGCGGGATCACGCGCGCAGATCGAGCAGTACCGAAAAGCCCCCGAACGCCATCCTTTTGCCGTCATAGGGCGGCGGCGCGGCGCCGGTCATCCGCGCGTCGGCCATCACCGTGCCCCAGCCCTGGTCGCGCGCCGCGCGCGAGGGCCATTCGATCCAGCCGAACGCGGGCGCTTCCCCGTCCTGCGCCAGCACCGCGCGGTGGAAATCGGTGGCCTCGCCCGCCGGGACGTCGTCGGCGGCGGTGTCGACCACGCGCCGCGCGCCGTGATCGAGGAAGACCGGCGCGAGCGCGGCGGCATGATCGCGATAGGCCGCGTCCGCGTCGCGGGGCAGCGGCAGGACGACGCCGTCGACGAAGCCCGCCGTCTCCGTCGTCACGCCGGCGTCGCTGACGACACGGAAGCCGCCCCAGATCATGCGGCGCATGTCGAACGGCATCCCCGCGCCGAGCGCCTCCATGCGCGGATCGGTCCTCATCCGCTCGCTCGCGGCATCGCGTGCCGCGCGATCGGGATATTCGAACCACGAGAAGACGACGGTCTCGCCGGCCTGCGCGTCGACCGCGCCCCACAGGTCGTTGACCGTGCCGCGCGGCACGTCCTCGCCCCACGCCTCGACCAGGCGGGTGACCCCGACGTCGCGCAGGATCGCGAACGCCGCGTTGGCATGCGCGACATAATCGTCGCGCCGGTGGCCGGGAACGGGCGTGAGGAAGCCTTCGATATAGGACATGGACCGTCTCCTCGAATCGTCGCTCGCCAAGGATGCGGGCTGGAGTTATTGAAAGCAACCATGAAGTCACAAAAGATAACCAATTCACCTCCGCGCTGGTATGACGATGCCTGCGGCACGGCGCTGGGCCTGGAATTGCTGGGCGAGCGATGGGCGATGCTGGTGGTGCGCGAGTTGATGTTCGGCCCGCGGCGCTTCTCCGAATTGCGCGCGGGCCTGCCGGGGATCAGCGCCAACGTGCTCACGCAGCGGCTCGACGGGCTGGCGCGCGCGGGCGTGCTGGTGCGGCACGACGCGCCGTCGCGATGCTACGAGCTGACGCCGTGGGGCTATGAGGCGGAGGAGACGATCCAGGCGCTGGGGCGCTGGGCGGCTCGCTCGCCGGATCACGATCCGGCGCTGCCCCTGTCCGCCGCGTCGATGATGCTGTCGCTGCGCACCATGCTGGACCGCGGCCGGGCGGTGGGGCTGTCGCTGACGATCGGGTTCCGCTTTCCGCGCGATTCGTTCGTCGCGCGGCTGGCGGACGGGGCGTTGCCGGTGGTACGCGCGTCCGCCGCGGGCGATGCCGTGTTCGCGACGACGCCCGAGGTGATGGCCGCGGTGATCTACGCCAAGCGCCCGATCGCCGAGGCGGAGGCGGCGGGCGATCTCGCGTTCGCCGGCAACCGCGCGGCCGCCGCCGCGTTCATCGATCTCTTCCACCTGCCCGCGAAGGCCGTATCGCCGATTGCGGCGGGTTGACGCGAACGCGATCCCTTCTCACTGGTACACACCCCTCCAGCGGACGGCTTATTCCTGATGACCGATATCCCGAACACGCAGCCCGACAGTCGCGACACGACGATCCTCGACGCGCCGGACAGGATGGTGAGCGTGCGCGAGCTGTTCGGGATCGACAGCGACATGGAATGCCCCGCGTTCAGCGAGGCGGACGAACGGGTGCCCGATCTCGACCCGGCCTATGTCTTCGATCCCGATACCACGCTGGCGATCGTCGCGGGCTTCGCGCACAACCGCCGCGTGATGGTGCAGGGCTATCACGGCACCGGCAAGTCGAGCCATATCGAACAGGTCGCCGCGCGGCTGAAATGGCCCTGCATCCGCATCAACCTGGACGCGCATATCAGCCGCATCGACCTGGTCGGGCGCGACGCGATCGTGCTGAAGGACGGGCAGCAGGTCACCGAGTTCCGCGAAGGCCTGCTCCCCTGGGCGCTGCAGACGCCGACCGCCTTGGTGTTCGACGAATATGACGCCGGGCGCCCCGACGTGATGTTCGTGATCCAGCGCGTGCTGGAGACGGAGGGCAAGCTGACGCTGCTCGACCAGAACCGCGTGATTCGCCCCAACCCCTATTTCCGGCTGTTCGCGACCGCCAATACGATCGGGCTGGGCGATACCAGCGGGCTGTACCACGGCACGCAGCAGATCAACCAGGGGCAGATGGACCGCTGGAACGTGGTGGTCACGCTCAACTACCTGCCCGCGATCACGGAGGCGCAGATCGTGCTCGCCAAGTCGGGCGAATATGACAAGCCCGATGGCAAGAAGGTGGTGGAGAACATGGTCCGCGTCGCCGACCTGACGCGCAAGGGGTTCATCAACGGCGACATCTCCACCGTGATGAGCCCGCGCACGGTCATCACCTGGGCGCAGAACAGCCTGATCTTCGGCGACGTCGGCTTCGCGTTCCGCCTGTCCTTCCTCAACAAGTGCGACGAGGCGGAACGCGCGCTGGTCGCCGAATATTACCAGCGCGTGTTCGGCAAGGACCTGCCCGAAAGCGTGGTGGGCAAGGCCTGAGTGGCACAGGACACCCCCCTCGACCGGTTCAAGGCCGTATTGAGCGGCACCGCGCGTGCGCTGTCGGACGAGGCGGAGGTGGAGCTGGCGTTCACCGCCGATGCGCCCGCGCAGTCGGGCAAGCATCTGAAGGTGCCGATGCCCGCGCGCACGCTGCCCGCCGATCAGGTGGCGGAGGCGCGCGGCTTCGCCGACAGCTTCGCGCTGCGGCTGCGGCTCCACGACGCCGGGCTGCACGCGCGCGGCGCGCCGGTCGATACGGTGGCGCGCGCGGTGTTCGACGCGGTGGAAACCGCGCGAATCGAGGCGCTGGGCAGCCTCGGCTATCAGGGGATCACCGACAATCTGGCGACCGCGCTTGACGTGAAGCTGCGCGCCGACCCGATAACCCGCGCGCGCAACCGTTCCGAAGTGCCGCTGTCGACCGCGCTGCAACTGCTGGTGCGCGAGGCGCTGACCGGCGCGCCCTCCCCGGTCGCGGCGGAGCCGGGGCTGGCGCTGGTGCGCGAATGGATCGGCGAGAAGACCGACCTGAGCGCGCTGGCGCTCGCGCTCGACGACCAGCGGTCCTTCCAGCAACTGGCCACCAAATTGCTGCAGGACCTCGAGCTGGTCGAGGGCGACCAGGTGCCCGAGGAAAGCGACGAGGGCGGCGAGGAGGACGAGGGCGAGGAGGGCCAGGACACCGACGAAGCGGACGAGGGCGACGCCGAACAGTCCGAGGGTGACGCGCAGATGGAACAGCGCGGCCAGCAGCGCGAGGACCAGTCCGAAGAGGGCGAGAGCGAGCAGCTGGAGGGCGACGACCTCGACGATGCCGAGGGCGAGCCGGGGGACGAGGGCGAGGAGGGGATGCAGCCGGTGCGCCCCAACCGTCCGCCCGCCGACATGTCGCGGGCGTTCGACTATCGCATCTGGACCACCGATTTCGACGAGGTGGTCGCCGCCACCGAACTGTGCGACGCCGACGAGCTGGCGCGGCTGCGCGGCTATCTCGACCAGCAGCTGGTGCATCTGCAATCGGCGGTGTCGAAACTCGCCAACCGGCTCCAGCGGCGGTTGATGGCGCAGCAATCGCGCTCCTGGGACTTCGACCAGGACGAAGGGTTGCTGGACGCCGCGCGGCTGGCGCGCGTGGTCGTCAACCCGATGCAGTCGCTCAGCTACAAGATCGAGCGCGATACCGAATTCCGCGACACGGTGGTGACGCTGCTGATCGACAATTCCGGATCGATGCGCGGGCGGCCGATCTCGATCGCGGCGATCAGCGCCGACATCCTCGCGCGGACGCTGGAGCGGTGCGGGGTGAAGACCGAGATCCTCGGCTTCACCACCCGCGCGTGGAAGGGCGGGCAGAGCCGCGAGACATGGCTGGCCGCCGGCCGCCC
>NZ_LSJO01000442.1:0-1269 GCF_001556735.1 Sphingomonas sp. CCH9-F2
GCGCCGACCGCCGCGCCGATCTTGGTCGCGACGCGCGCGATGAATTTCTCCGGCGCGAACAGCGCGGTCGTGTCGGCCGGCAGGAAGCGCGCGAAGAACGTCCGCGCCACCGCATCCGCCGTGGTCGCGCGATCGGGCAGGTAGAAGAAGTCGCGATAGATCTCGCCGCACCCGCCCGACGCCGCCAGCGCGCCGCCGTCATGCCGCTTCGCGCAGGCCGCGCTATGCCCGCCGGCGTCGAAGATGTTGCCATAGGTGGGCAACGCGTCCCACGCCTCGAACTCCGCCGCCACCTGTCCGGCGAAGGCGTCGGGCGCGATCGTCACCAGCGCCTTGTTGATCCATTCGACCGCCACGCCCTCGCCCGCGCCGATCGCCTGCGCGATCGTCACGTCGTCGCTGCCGGGCGGGCCATAGACGTAGAGGTGCGGCGCGGCGCCTTCGTGGCGCAGCGCGGCGTACAGCAGCCGCGAATCGATCCCGCCCGACAGCGGGCAGCGGATATCGTCGCCGAACGATGCGACATGTGCGCCGACGATCGACGACAGGCGCGCGCGGTGGCGCGCGATCCGCTCCGGCATCGCCATGCGCGCCGCGTCGCGGGGCAGGGTGCGCGTGACGGAGTGGAAGCGCGCGCCGTCGGGGGTCAGCTCGACGATGCGATCGGGGCCGAGCGTCGACAGCCCCTCGAACACCGTATCGTCTCCGATCGGCATGACGTTGAACGCGAATTCGTACACGCCCTGCGCGCTGAACCGCACCTGCGGCAGCGCGGCGAGCGTGGCGAGCAGCGAGGTGGAGAAGACCCGCGCATCGGCATCGTGGAACAGCTGGAACGCGCCGAACCAGTCCGTGAACAGGAACGTGCGCCCCGCGTGCCGTACCAGCGCCACGAACTGCCCGCCGACGCGCGACCAGTCGAGCCGCGTCGGATCGCCCGCGTCGAGCAGCAGCGCGAGCGCATCGGCGCCCATCCTGCCATCCACGACCAGCGTGCCGGCGACGGCGACGCGATCGTCGCCGCGCGCCATCCACGTGTCCGGTCCGCCGCGGATATAGGGGGCGTGCAGCCCGTCCCAGCCATCGACCGCGAAGGGCGTGACGGTGGGAAAGCCATGCCGCCCGAACTGCGCGGCGGCGGCATCCAGCGCATCGGGGCAAAGGCCCGCGGCGGCATTTGCGGTGCGAAGGAACAGCCCGGCCACGCGTTACATCCCCGCCGTCGCTGTGGCCGCGGGCGGCGCGGCCACAGCGACGGCGGGGATGTAA
>NZ_LSJO01000443.1:0-1691 GCF_001556735.1 Sphingomonas sp. CCH9-F2
GGGTTGTAGCGCGGCCCCGTCACCGCCGCGACGACGTGCCCGGCGGCCATCTGCGCGGTCAGGATCGCGCGGGTGCGGAACGTATAGCCGCTCTGCAACGGCAGACCGTGGTCGAGGACGTGGAGGATGCGCATCGCCGTCGCTGATGCACGCACGCCACTTAACGCCACGTCAACTCGCCCCGCCCTAAGCCCGCCGCCGATGATCGACACCTTCTCGCTCCTGCTGTGCCATGGCCTGATGCTGCTGGCGACGTGGCGGCTGCTGCGTACCCCGGCGCTCGATCATGAAGCGTCGGCGGCGCCGGACGGCGACACTCCGGCCCGTCGCGGGCGCCGCGGACGTGCGTGACCTATTCTTCATCGGCTTCCTGCTGGCGCTGTGGGGCGCGGGGATGCGGCGGCCGTTCCTGTTCATCGGATCGTATGTCTATATCGACATCGTCTCGCCGCAACGGCTGACCTATTACCTGCTCAACAGCGTGCCGATCTCGCTGATCGCGGTGTTGCTGGCGGTCGGCGGCTGGGCGCTGGCCGATGACAAGCGCGATGCGCGCTTCAGCATGCGCCAGGCGATGATCCTGATGCTGCTCTCCTATTGCTGGTGCACGACGCAAACCGCCGATTTCCCGATGCAGGCGGCGGACAAATGGGAATGGGTGTGGAAGAACCTGGCGTTTGCCGCCTTCCTGCCGCTGACGCTGCGCACGCGGGTGCGGATCGAGGCGCTTTTGCTGTTCATCACGCTGTCGACCGCGACGATCGTCATCGTCGGCGGGATCAAGACGCTGGCTACCGGCGGGGGCGGCTATGGCGAGCTGAACCTGATGGTTTCGAACAACACCGGCCTGTACGAAAGCAGCATCATCTCGGCGGTGGCGGTGGCGCTGGTGCCGATCATCCTGTGGCTGGCGCGCGACGGCACGATCTTCCCGCCCGACTGGCGCGTGCGCACCTTCGCCTATGCGCTGTGCTTCGCGTGCCTGCTGATGCCGGTGGGCACGTCGGCGCGCACGGGACTGCTGTGCATCGTGCTGCTGGCGGTGCTGTCGCTGCGCACGGTCAAGCGGCGGATGGTCTATCTGGCGGCGCTGGCGCTGGCCGGCGCGGTGACGGTGCCGCTGCTGCCGTCGTCGTTCAGCCAGCGGATGGGCACGATCAAGACCTATCAGGCGGACGAAAGCGCCTCCACCCGGCTGGCGGTGTGGAAATGGACGTGGGACTTCGCAAAGACGCATCCGTTCGGCGGCGGCTTCGACGCCTATATCCAGAACCGTATCCGCTACGACACCGTCGCGGTGGAGGGCAGCGGCGCGGCCACCACCGTCAAGCGCGACATGACCGTCGACAAGAGCCGCGCCTACCACTCCAGCTATTTCGAGATGCTGGGCGAACAGGGCTATCCCGGCCTTGCACTGTGGCTGGCGCTGCAGATCGCCGGGCTGTGGCGGATGGAGGTGCTGCGCCGCCGCCACCGTGCCGATGATGACGAGCTGGCCTGGGCCGGGCGGCTGGCGGGGGCGTTGCAGCACGCGCACCTCATCTACCTGCTGGGCGGGGCGTTCGTCGGGATCGCGTTCAATTCCTTCCTGTACCTGATGATGGGGGCGCAGATCGGCGTGGATACCTATGCGACGCGCCGCCGGCGCGAGATGATGGCAACCGGCCGGGTCCGGCGCGCGCGCGCCGCGC
>NZ_LSJO01000444.1:0-667 GCF_001556735.1 Sphingomonas sp. CCH9-F2
GAGGTCATCAATGCCGAAAAGCTCTTGCGCCGCGGAGGTCGTCCACACATGGACCCGCTCGAGATGATCCCGCATCCCCTCCATCGCCTCGCGGAAGATTCCGGCCTTCTGGACGGTCGTCAGACTTGCGGCTCGGCCGTCCTGGCCCAAGGTCATCTTCAGCGTCTCGCTCTTCGCCGTCATCGCGCACCCCATGCTGCGCGCCACCGCCTGGGCGGTCGTTCGGAGGCTGAGGCGTAGGGTAAAAGGCTTACCATCCTGAAAACGGACGGTACGGCGCCAGTAATAGACGGCGCCTCGGCGCTCGACGTTCTGGATAGCAGGCACGGCATCTCCACATGGAGCCGTCACACCCACCGACCCAATCCAGTGGCTACGACCGATTTCCTGCTGCTAAAACAATGACTTAGATGGCAATATGGCTGGGGCGGCAGGATTCGAACCTGCGTATGACGGTACCAAAAACCGTTGCCTTACCGCTTGGCGACGCCCCAACGAGCCGCGGGCCTTATCGCGGCGCGCGGGAAAGCTCAACCGATACGTCGCAGCCAGCCGTGCGGGTCGGGCGCGCGGCCGCGCTGGATGGCGGTGAGGCGGTCGAGGAAGCGGGCAGTCAACTGGCCGGTGGCGCCGCTGCCGATCGCGAAGTCGTAATCCGGGCCGGCGA
>NZ_LSJO01000445.1:0-995 GCF_001556735.1 Sphingomonas sp. CCH9-F2
CGGCGCGGTGGGCGCGATCGCGGCGGGCGTGACGGCGGCACTAAAGCTGGGGTGGCTCGACCGGTTCTTCACCGTGACGGATGCCGATCCCGGTGCGGAACACGCCGCGCCCGATCTCGCCCCCGCCGCCGCGACGCCCGGGACGGCGCGGGCGCCCGAGGCCTTCCGGCCCGATCCGACCGCGCCTGTGCCCGACAGTGAGCGCGAGGCGCTGCGCCCCGCCACCGGGCTTGCACCGACGATGTCGCCGGAGCGCGGCGAGATGGCGAACCAGACCGGCGCGGCGAACTGAGGCCAGCGATGGAGGCGCGTGGTGCCGGTTAAAGCCGGGGCCGTGGGTGATGGGGCGGGGCAGGAGTCGGAGGAGGCCCCAGCCGCCGCTGGGGCGACGTTCCAGTCAGAACCAGCGCAGCACAGTGACCGGGAAAGGCGTCCAAGCACCGACTCGGACGCCCGCCGTCGCCAACGTCGCGCCGGTCCACTGATTGCACGTCCGTATCGCATCGTAATGGCCGCGCGCAGGGTAGAAGGCATCGTGGCGATCGTAGCCCGGCAGCGCCTTGGCCGATGCGCGGGCGGCTCGGATCGTGATGGCGAGGCGGCGATACTCGGCGGGGCGCAGCGTGATCGCACGCGTGTGGCGGGCCACCGGCGGACGCGGGATATGTTCGACATGCAGCAGCGTATCGTCGCTGCCGATCGCGGCGTGGAGGATGGTAGCGGAGCGCAGGTCCGACCAGTGCGGCGTGCCCAGGAAGAAGCCGCGCTCGCCCCAGCCGATCGCGAGGTGATCGTAGCCGGCGTAGCGTGGATCGCCCAAGTCGGCGGCGGGGAAGTCGCTGCGCCAGTCGACGCCGGCCGCCACCTTGGGCACGACGATACCGGTATGGATGCCGTTATCCTCGACGAAGATCGTCACCCCGCCGGCAGGTGGCGGTCGCCAGCCGGGGTTGCGCGGCACCAGCCCGCCCAGCAGCCCCGCCAGTACATAGCCG
>NZ_LSJO01000446.1:0-1591 GCF_001556735.1 Sphingomonas sp. CCH9-F2
CCCGCCGTCGCCGGCGGGTCGCCCGTCACCGACGCAGGCAGATGCGCGGATCAGAGATCGTCCTCTTCGCTCGGACCGGCCATCATCCCGTCCGACACCTGCGCGGTGCGGGCGCGAATCGCCTTTTCGAGTCGATCGAGCATCTCGGGATTCTCACGCAGGAACGTCTTGGCGTTCTCGCGCCCCTGACCGATCCGTACCGAATCGTAGGAGAACCATGCGCCCGACTTCTCGACCAGCCCGGCCTTGACGCCCAGGTCGAGCACCTCGCCGATCTTCGAGATGCCTTCGCCGTACATGATGTCGAATTCGACCTGCTTGAACGGCGGGGCGACCTTGTTCTTCACCACCTTCACGCGGGTGGCGTTGCCGATCACCTCGTCCCGGTCCTTGATCGCGCCGGTGCGGCGGATGTCGAGGCGGACGGAAGCGTAGAATTTCAGTGCGTTGCCGCCGGTGGTCGTCTCCGGATTGCCGTACATCACGCCGATCTTCATGCGCAGCTGGTTGATGAAGATGACCATGCAACGCGAGCGGCTGATCGAGCCGGTCAGCTTGCGGAGGGACTGGGACATCAGGCGGGCCTGGAGGCCGACGTGGCTGTCGCCCATCTCGCCTTCGATCTCCGCGCGGGGGACCAGCGCGGCGACCGAATCGACCACCAGCACGTCGATCGCGTTGGAGCGCACCAGCGTGTCGGTGATCTCCAGCGCCTGTTCGCCAGTGTCCGGCTGCGACACGATCAGTTCGTCGATGTTGACGCCCAGCTTGCGCGCATAGACCGGATCAAGCGCGTGTTCGGCATCGACGAACGCCGCGGTGCCGCCGTTTTTCTGAGCCTCGGCAATGACATGCAGCGCCAGCGTGGTCTTGCCCGAGCTTTCGGGGCCGTACACTTCGATCACACGGCCGCGCGGCAGGCCGCCGACGCCGAGCGCGATGTCGAGGCCCAGCGACCCGGTGGAGATCGCCTCCACCTGCATCGTTTCCTTCTGCCCCAGCTTCATCGCCGAGCCCTTGCCGAAGGCGCGGTCGATCTGCGCGAGCGCGGCGTCGAGCGCCTTTTGACGGTCGGTAGTTGCGGTTGCCATGCCGGTATCGATCACCTGAAGTTTGGCGGCCATTGCCTGAAGACCCCTTCGCTAGAGCACCCGCGCGTACCATTCAACGCGTTCGGAAGCGTGTATCGCCTTTGTTCCATGAGAACAAGTGGGGAACTTCATGGGCAAATCAAGAGGGGCGGCGGTAGCGGGCGACCCCATTGGCGAAGGCAGGGGAGCCGAACGACGCCTCGAAGGCGGCGGACAGGGACGAGTCGTGCGGCGAACGAAGGGTGTTTTTGAGCAACCGGAGCGCATCGGCGTCGTTCGCGGCGATCGTCCGGGCCACGTCCACGCCGTCACCGGACAGATCGGCCAGCCCGATCCGCAGCGCCTCCGCCGCATCGACGGGTGCGGCGGTGAACAGCAGCCGCGCCGCCTGCCCCTTTCCCACCCGCGCAATCAACCGCGCGACGTCGCCGGCCGGATAGCCGATCCCCAGCCGCGCCGGGGGAATGGAAAAGCGCGCATCCGCCCCCGCGACGATCACG
>NZ_LSJO01000447.1:0-8634 GCF_001556735.1 Sphingomonas sp. CCH9-F2
TCGGCGACACCGCGCAGCTCTACCATCGCCCAGTCGCGCCCGATCGTCGGCGCGCCCTTCAGCACCTGGTCATAGGGAGCATGCGATTGCGTGATTCCCGCGAAGGGCAGCGTCACGCGCTCGCCCGCCGCCGCCTTCGGCGCGCGCGCCCAGAAGGCGAAGACCAGCGGATCGCCCTTCGCCACCGCGCGGGTGATCGGCACGTTGGCGCCATCGTCCCACGGGTGCGCGCCGGGCGCCTTCAACTCGATGCGGATCGCGCGGCCGCCCTGCACCCCGGCATCGTCGATCGCGCGCGCCTTGTGGTTCGACCCATAGGGCACCCAGCCGGCCGACACGTCGTTGACGGCATAGGACAGGATATCCGTCCCCTGCTGCGCGACGCTCGGCGCCGCCATCGCCCATGCCAGCGCCGACAAAATCGCGGCGCACGGTTGCGTCCTGCGCATCCTTCCCTCTCCCCTGTTATCCGTCGTCAGACGATGCGGTTGCGGCGGATCACTTCGCGATACCAGCGCGCGCTCAGCTTGGGCACGCGGCGCTGCGACGCGAAGTCGACGTAATGGATGCCGAACCGCTTCGAATAGCCGTCGGCCCATTCGAAATTATCCATCAGGCTCCACAGGAAATAGCCCTTGAGCGGATAGCCCTCCACCGCCGCACGGCGGAACTGCGATAGATAGCCGCGCAGGTACATCACCCGGTCGGCGTCATCGACGCGGTCGCCCGCCAGCGTATCGTCCGCCGATGCGCCGTTTTCGGAGATGTACAGCGCCTTGGGCTTCCACATCTCGCTGACGTTGCGCACCGTCCAATAGGCCGCCTCCGGCCCGACCACGAGCCATGGCGAGGCCATCCGCGGCGAGGACGCGACATGCGGCACGACCTTATACCCCTTCGGCCCATCGTCGGCGCGTACCCATTCGGGGGTGTAGACATTGAGCGACACGAAATCGAGCGGACTGGCGATGATCGCCATGTCGCCGTCCTTCACCTTCGGCGCGGCGGCGCCTTCCTGCGCCAGATATTCGTCGAGGTAGCGCCCCTCCATCACCGCGGTCAGGAACATCGCATTCTCGATCCGCGTCGCCTTCTGCGCGGCGGCGATATGCTCGGGCGTCTCCATCACGGGCGTGAAGGCGATCATGTTGTCGGCGATGCCCACCTGCGTGCCCGGCTTCGCCTGCGCGCGGATCGCCTGCACCGCCAGCCCGTGCGCCAGCACGCCATGGTGGCGCACCTGGTTGACCCCGGCGGGCGGCAGCTTCAGCCCCGGCGCGTGCAGCCCTTCCTTGTGCGACAGGTCGGTGAAGCAGCGCAGTTCGTTGACCGTCATGATATGCTTCACGCGGTCGGACAGCTTGGCCGCCATGTAGCCGGCGTAATCGGCGAGCGCATAGGCGGTGTCGCGGTTCTGCCACCCGCCCGGCAGCGCGGCGGGATAGTCCCAGTGGAACATCGTCGCATGCGGGGTGATCCCCGCCGCCAGCAGCGCATCGACCAGCCGATCGTAATAGGCGACACCCTTCGCATTGGGCTTGCCGCGCCCATCGGGGAAGATGCGCGGCCAGGCGATCGAGAAACGATACGCGCCGACGCCCAGGTCGCGCAGCAGCGCAATATCCTGCGGGTAGCGATGATAGCTGTCGCAGGCGACGTCGCCGGTATCGCCATTGGCGATCTTCCCCGGCGTGTGCGCGAACACGTCCCAGTTGCTGTGCCCGCGGCCGTCCTCGGCAACCGCACCCTCGATCTGATAGGCCGCCGTCGCGCAGCCGAACACGAAGCCCCTGGGGAAGGACAGGTCGAGCGGCGCGGCCTGCGCCAGCGTCGACCAGCCGGATGCCAGCACCCCGGCGCCCGCAGCGGTCGCCCCGCCGCGCATGAAATCCCGCCTCTTCATCGCCCTCTCCCATCGTCGTGCCCATGGCCACGTTCACACCGCGCCATCTGCCGACGGCATTGTTAACGTTCCCATATCAGCGTGTCGAGCCACTTCACGTGACGCGACAGCGCCAACGCCGCGTGATGGGGCCAGCGCCCCAAATGGGGAATGATCCAGCGATGTCTGAAAGGTAATTGGTCGGGGAAAGAGGATTCGAACCTCCGGCCCCTGCGTCCCGAACACAGTGCTCTACCAGGCTGAGCTATTCCCCGACCAGGGTGCCGCCCGGCCGATTGGCCGGCGACAGGCCGCGGCTTATATCAGCGGTTCACGGGACTTCAAGCACCGATTTCGCAGCGCCACATCGCCCCCGACATCCGCTATTCCGCGAGCGCCAGCAGCCGGTCGCGCGTGTCGATCAACCCCGCCATGTCCCCCGCCGCCGGGGTACGGCCCGCCATCGCACGGTCCAGCCGCGCACGGGAGGGCGGGGCCATATCGTCCAGCCCCGCGACGATCGCCTCCATCTCCGGGATCGGCGCATGGCATTCCAGCACCACGTCGCACCCCGCCGCGATCGCCCCCGCGGCCTTTTCCGCCGGGGTGCCCGACAGCGCCTTCATGTCGAGATCGTCGCTCATCAACAGGCCGTCGAAGCCGATGCGGCCACGGATCACCTCCTCGATCACCACCGGCGACAGCGTGGCGGGGCGGTCGCGGTCCCATGCCTCGAACACGATATGCGTGGTCATCCCCATCGGCGCATGCGCAAGCGCGCGGAACGGCGCCAGATCCTCCTCCAGCGCGGCGGCGTCCGCCGTCACGGTGGGAAGCGCGAAGTGCGAATCGAGCAGCGCCCTGCCATGCCCCGGCATATGCTTGACGACCGGCACGACGCCGCCCGCGATCAACCCCTCCATCGTCGCCCGGCCGATCGCGGCGACGCGCATCGGATCGTGCCCGAACGCGCGGATCGCGATCGCCTCGGTCGTCCCCGCGCGCGCGACGTCCAGGATCGGGTGGCAATCGACCGTGATTCCCATGTCCGCCAGCATCAGCCCCAGCGCGTGGGCGTTGGCGCGCGCCGCCTCGATCGCGGACATCGGCGCGATCTCGTACAATCGGTCGAAGGCGGGACCGGCGGGAAAGGCGGGCCATTCCGGGGGCGCCAGCCGCGCGACCGGCCCGCCTTCCTGATCGACCAGGATCGCCACGTCGTCGCGCCCCTCCAACTCGCGCAGCGAATCGGTCAGCGCGCGCAGCTGCGCGCGGGTCTCCACATTACGTTTGAACAGGATGTAGCCGGCCGGGCGCGCCGCGCGGAAGAACGCGCGCTCGGCATCGGTGAGCGACGGGCCGGACAGGCCGAAGATGACGGGCTTCATGCCGCGCCTTTACGGCGGATGCGCGCGCAACGCGAATGCCGCGCCGGCGCCGGGGCATAACCGCGCGGAACCAGTACGCTGGCAGAACGATTGTCCCGGACCGGTTCCAGAAAGGATCGCCGCTTGCCCCGCACCCTCGCCCACCTTCCGATCGCCGCAACGCTCGCGTTCGCGGTGTCTGCCACGCCCGCCGCGGCGCGGCCGCGCGACGACGCCAGACCGCCGCGTGCGAAGGTGAAGACCCCGCGCGGCGGGCTGGACATCGTCGGCGATCGCGACACGCGGCCGCGCCGCATCCGCGTGATGCTGGGGCCGCAGTTCAACCCCGCCTTCCCCGGTGACGACCGGATGCGCCTGTCCCCGATCGTCAGCCTCTCCAAGGCGCGCGGCAATGATCCCTTCCCGTTCGGCGCGCCGGGCGACGGCAATGCGCTGACGCTGATCCACGCCGGCCGGTTCGAGGCGGGGCCGATGTTCCAGCTGACCGGAAAGCGCGATGCCGACGATCTGGGCGGCGGCCTGCCGCGCGTGTCACGCTCGCTGGAACCGGGCGTCTTCGCGCAGGTGTGGCCGATCGACGCGGTGCGGCTGCGCGCCGACGTGCGGCACGGCGTCACCGGCCATAACGGCCTGATCAGCCAGCTGGCCGCCGATTATGTCGCGCGCGACGGCGACCGATGGCTGTTCTCGCTGGGGCCGCGCGTGCAATTGTCCGATCGCCGCTATCAGCGCGCGTGGTTCGGCGTGGACGCCGACACCGCCGCGCGCACCGGCCTGGCGCGCTTCGATCCGTCGGGCGGTGCCCATGCGGTGGGCGCGGTCGGCCGCGCGATCGTCGCGCTGGACCAGCGATGGTCGGTGCAGGCAGTCGGGCGGTGGGACCGGCTGATCGGGGACGCCGGCGACTCGCCGATCATCGGGCGCGCCGATTCGCGCAACCAGGTGTCGGCCGGGGTCGCGCTGGGCTATACGTTCACGATCGGGCGCTAGAGGCGCGCGGTCAGCTGGTGACGAAGCACCCCTCGCCCGCCACCTTCAGCCGGCCGCAGATATCCGATGCGGCGTTCGCGCTGCCCGCATTGACGCGCAAGCGATAGACGGTGCGCCCGTTGACGGTCGCCGGCTGCACCACCTTGCCCAGCGTCGCGACATAGCCGAAGCGCTTGGCCAGCGCGCTCCACGCCGCATTGGCCGAAGCCTCGCTGGGGAAGGCGCCCAGCTGGATCAGCGCGCCACCCGATGCCGCGCCGGGCACCGGTGCGCTCGGCGCCGTCACGGGGCGCTGCGCGCGCAGCGGGGCGCTTGCGTCCGGCACCTTGGCGGTCGCGACCGGCGCGCCACCGGTGGCGACGCGCGCGGTCGGCGCGGGCGCGGGGGCGCCACGGGTGATCGGCGCCTCGGGCACCGCGCGCAGGTCGATCGCCCCGTTCATGTTGCTGCCGGCGCTGGCGGCGATCGCCGAATCGCCCTCGCCCTTCACCTTCAGCCCGCCGGGATCGTCGGGACGGACCTTGTAGTCGCCCTCCTGCGCCGCGATCAGCGCGCCTTCGCCGTTGACGCCGCGCGCGCCCTGCATCTTGTACAGGCCGAACAGGATCGCGCCCAGCACGACCAGCCCCAGCAGCACCATCACCATCACGCGCGCGACGGGCGCGCCCTCAGGCTCGTCCGCCACGACCGTATCCAGCCACGGCAGGCGATCTTCATCGCGCGGCGCGCCGATCGGTTCGGTCGGTGTCATCAGTGCATCTCCGTGACCGCCTCCACGCCCATGATGGAGAGCCCGTTCCGGATAATCCGCCCGATCGCCGCCGCCAAGGACAAGCGCGCGGCGGTGACGCCATGGTCGTCGGGCACCAGGAAGCGGCGTTCCGGCTTGTCATTGCCGACATTCCATTGCGCGTGAAATTCAGCCGCCAAGTCATAGAGATAAAAGGCGATCCGGTGCGGCTCACGCGCCGCAGCGGCGGTTTCCACGACGCGCGGGAACTGCGCCGCCAGCTTCACCAGCGCCAGTTCCTGCGTATCAAGCCGGGACAGATCGGCGCCCTCGACCGAAATCCCCGCCTCCGCGGCACGGCGGTGCAGCGAATGGACCCGCGCGTGGGCGTACTGGACGTAGAAGACCGGGTTCTCCTTCGACGCTTCCACCACCTTGGCGAAGTCGAAGTCCATCTGCGCGTCGGACCGCCGGGTCAGCATCGTGAAGCGCACCACGTCCTTGCCGACTTCGCGCACGACATCGGCCAGCGTCACGAAATTGCCCGCCCGCTTCGACATCTTCACCGGCTCGCCGCCGCGCAGCAGCCGCACCATCTGCACCAGCTTGACGTCGAAGCGGGTCTTCCCCTCGGTCAGCGCGGCGACCGCCGCCTGGATGCGCTTGACCGTGCCGGCATGGTCGGCGCCCCAGATATCGATCAGCTGGTCGGCCCCCTCCGCCTTCTGATAGTGATAGGCCATGTCCGCGCCGAAATAGGTCCAGCTGCCGTTCGACTTGCGGATCGGGCGATCCTGATCGTCGCCGAACTGCGTCGAGCGGAACAGCGGCAGCTCGACCGGCTCCCAATCCTCGGGCGTCTCGCCCTTGGGCGCTTCCAGCACGCCGTCATAGACCAGGTCACGCGCGCGCAGCACCGCCTCGGCGGCCTCCGGCTTCTTCGCGGCCTGCAATTCGGCCTCGGACGAGAAGACGTCGTGGTGGATGCCCAGCAGCGCCAGATCGTCCTTGATCAGCGCCAGCATCGCCGCCACCGCGCGGCTGCGGAACAGCGCCAGCCATTCATCCTCGGGCGCGGCCACATAACGATCGCCGAATTCCTGTGCCAGCGCCTGCCCGACCGCGACCAGATAGTCGCCCGGATACAGCCCCTCCGGGATCGCGCCGACCTCATGCCCCAGCGCCTCGCGATAGCGCAGGTGCGCCGACCGGGCGAGCACGTCGACCTGCCCGCCCGCGTCGTTGACATAATATTCGCGGATCACGGTATTGCCCGCGAATTGCAGCAGGCTGGCCAGCGCATCGCCCACCACCGCGCCGCGGCAATGCCCCATGTGCATCGGCCCGGTCGGGTTGGCGGAGACATATTCGATGTTCACGCGCACGCCCGCGCCCGCATCCGACCGGCCGTAATCCGCGCCCGCGGCGTGGATCGCATCGATCTCGCGCCGCCACACGTCGTCGTGCAGCGTCATGTTGATGAAGCCCGGCCCGGCGACCGTCACCGCCGCCACCTGGTCCAGCGTGCGCAGCTCGCCGGCCAGCGCCTCGGCCAGCTGGCGCGGGTTGGTGCCCGCCGGCTTGGCCAGCACCATCGCGGCATTGGTCGCCAGATCGCCATGCGTCGCATCGCGCGGCGGCTCGACCGTCACATTGCGGCGGTCCAGCCCGGCAGGCAGGGTTCCGGCGGCGGTCAGCGCGTCGAGCGCGGCATCGACATGAGCGGTATAGCGGGTGAAGAGCGTCATAGCGGCGGCGCCTTAGCCGATGCGTGCCGCGGGTGCAAAATCCGTCAGGCGCGCACCAGCCCGGTCATCGCCCGCCCCGACAGCGCCTTCGGAAACAGCGTCGCACCGACCCGCGCGGGATCGAGCGCAAACTGCTCCGCCAACGCGCCGGCGATGAAGGCGTCGAGCGCCGCGGTCGGCTTTAGGTCGCGGCCCTCGTACAGCGCGGCGGGCGCCAGTCCCGGCCAGTCGGCGAGGATCCGCCCGCCCTTCACCCCGCCGCCCAGCAGCAGCGCGGCGCTCGCCTGCCCGTGATCGGTGCCGCCGGTGCCGTTGACCGCCACCGTCCGCCCGAATTCGGTCGCGACCAGCACGACCGTGCGGTCCCACAGCGGCCCCAGCCCGCTGCGCAGCGACGCGACCAGCGCATCCAGCCCCTTCAGCTGCGCCGCCGAACGCTGCCGCTGACCGGTGTGCGTGTCCCATCCGCCGGTTTCGATCATCGCGATCCGCGCGCCGTCGGCGGGCGCCAGCAGCTTCGCGGCCAGCGCGCCGGTATCGGCGCCCGCCCGCCCGCCACCGCCCGACAGGTCGCCCGCCAGCATCCGCGTCTGCATCGCCTCGGACCAGATCGCGTGCAGCTGCCGGTCGCCCTCGTACAAAGCGGTGACGCGGCGCAGCAGGTCATCCGACGCATCGGGCAGCGACGACGGGGCGTAGGACGCGACCTCCCGGTCGCCGCGCAGCGCCATCGGGATCGTCGCGGATACCGCGATCGCCTGCGCCTCCTGCGCGGGCAGCAGCGCCAGCAGCCGGTTCATCCATCCGCTGCGCTGCTGATAGGCGGCGGTCCCACCGGTCTCCAGCACGTTCTGCCCGTCGAAATGCGACCGGTCGCGATAGGGCGAGGCGATGGCGTGCGCGAACAGCGCCTGCCCCCCGGCGTACAGCCGCGCCACCTCCGGCATCGCGGCGTGCAGCGCGAACATCGCGTCCAGCTTCGTCGCCGTCGCGGCATCCTCCGCCAGCGCGCCGCGCGCCGCGGCGAACGCCGGGTCACCGACCGGCATAAGCATCTGCAACCCATCGGCGGCGCCGCGCTGGATCACGAACACGAAGCGGCGGTCGGTGGCGGCAGCGGCGAAGGCGATACGCGGCGCGAACGCCAGCGCGCCCGCCCCCATCAACAATCCACGCCGGTCGACCAAGAAAGGCGCCATCACATTATCTCCGCAAGGTTTCGGGGGCGACCAGCAACAGCGCCAGCGCCTGTGCCGGGCTGTCGGCACGCGCGATCGCCTGCGCGGTCGCGGCGGACAGCGCGCCGGGGTACAATTGCGCCGCCAGCGCGCGCGCATCGACCGGCGGGGTGCGCGCCGCGATCCGCTGCGCCGCCTCCACGCGGCGCATCACCGCATCGGGCCCGGCCCAGGTCGCCGCCAGATCGTCGAAGCCGTTGGGCTGACCCGGACGCCACATCGGCTGGCCCAGCTGATCGAGCAGCCCCAATGTGCTGCCGGGCGGCACCCGCCGCTGACCGGTGGCGCGTCCGGCGGCGACGGTCCATTCCCACGGGGTCAGGAACTTCACCGGCCCCGGCACCCATGCCTCCGGCGAGGCGACCAGCGCGCGATAGACGGTCGGCAGGTCGCCGCCCGACGACAGGAACGCCGCCGCGACGCGATCGACCATCGCCGCGGGCGGCTGGTCGCCGGCCAGATGCCGGACCAGCTTGGTCGCGACATGCCGCGCGGTCGCGCGATGCACCGCCAGATCGTTCAGGATCGCCTGCCCCTGCGCCAGCCCGTCTTCGGCATAGCGCCGCCCCAGCAGCGTGCGCGCGCCCGGTTCGTGCAGGCCGGGGACGAACAGGAACGTGCCGGGCGGCAGATCGGCATTGCCGCCCCCGCCCAGCCC
>NZ_LSJO01000448.1:0-4011 GCF_001556735.1 Sphingomonas sp. CCH9-F2
CCGCCATGGCCGTTGGCCAAAGTATCCACTGACGCCCAGTACGTCAGGTGGGGATCATATGCGTCGGGCCAGGGCCCGGGCAGGGACAACCCCCGCGGATGATGAATAGCCTCAGGGATAATTTCAGGCTCGTACCGGGCAGAACCCGCCGCCCGACGATCTAGGCGCTCGGCGCGGCATTCTCAAGGGCGTCGGCAAGCGATTCGAGGCGGCGGGTCAGCCGGTCGAGCGCGGCCGCCTCGGGCGTTTCGGGCGGCGGCTTCTGCCGTTCGTCGATCAGCTGGTCCGCGACCATCAGCGCGGCGAGCAGGAAAGCGCGGTTCGCGCCCCCCGCACCCGCGGCGCGGCGCGCGTCGGCCCAATGTTCCTCGATGATCGCCGCGGCCTGGTGCAGCCGGTCCTCGCCGCCGTCGCGGCAGCCGACGTCGTGAGTCGTGTCGCCGATCCTGAGCGTGACGATCGCCATCAGTCGTTTCCTTCGCCGGCGATGATCTCGTCCAGCGCGGCCACCGCCTCGCCCATCCGTTGCCGCAGCGCCGCGTGGCGGCGTTCCATCACGGCGGCGGCGGTGCGGCGGTCCTCCACCACCCGTTCGATACGGTCGATGGCGGCTTCGAGCCGGGTGATCGCGGGATTGTCCATGGCGCTTGCGATAGGATCGCGTGCCAGCCCCGACAAGCCCGATCGCGCCCCGTTACCGGACGGGATGACGCGCCGCGGCGGTTGACGGACGCGCCCGCGCCTGCGCAAAGACCCGCCGTTCACCGAATATCGGGCGAGGGAGGCATCATGACGAAGGTAGCGATCAACGGCTTCGGACGTATCGGCCGGCTGGTGGCGCGCGCACTGCTGGAGCGCGGCAGCGAGCTGGAACTGGTGGCGATCAACGACCTTGCCGATACCAAGTCGAACGCCTGGCTGTTCAGCCGCGACAGCGTCCACGGCAAATATGCCGGCACCGTCGAGGCGGACGGGCAGGACATGGTGATCGACGGCAAGCGCATCCGCGTCACCGCCGAGCGCGATCCGGCCAACCTGCCGCACAAGGAACTGGGCGTCGATCTGGTGCTGGAATGCACCGGCTTCTTCACCGACCGCGCCAGCGCGCAGAAGCATATCGACGCGGGCGCGAAGAAGGTGCTGATCTCCGCCCCGGCCAAGGGCGTCGACCTGACCGTCGTCTACGGCGTCAACCACGACAAGCTGGAGGCCGGGCACACGATCGTGTCGAACGCATCGTGCACCACCAACTGCCTGGCGCCGGTGGCCAAGGTGCTGAACGATGCGATCGGCATCGAGCGCGGGCTGATGACCACCATCCACGCCTATACCAACGACCAGAAGATCCTGGACCAGATCCATCCCGACCTCCGCCGGGCGCGCGCCGCGGCGATGAGCATGATCCCGACCACCACCGGCGCCGCGCGCGCGGTGGGCGAAGTGCTGCCCGAGCTGAAGGGCAAGCTGGACGGTTCGGCGGTACGCGTGCCGACCCCGGACGGCAGCCTGATCGACCTGACCTTCACCCCCAAGCGCGACACTACTCGCGACGAGGTCAACGCGCTGCTGAAGGCGGCCGCGGAAGGGCCGATGAAGGGCGTGCTGGACTATTCGGACGAACCGCTGGTGTCGATCGACATCGTCCACACGCCGGTATCCTCGACGGTCGACAGCCTGGAGACCGCGGTGCTGGACGGCAAGCTGGTGCGCGTCGTCAGCTGGTACGACAACGAATGGGGCTTCTCCAACCGGATGGTCGATACCGCGACGGCGATGGCGAAGCTGGGGTGATGAGCGCGCCCGACACGTCACCCCGGCGGAAGCCGGGGTCTCCCTGTAACGGGGAGATGCCGGCTTTCGCTGGCATGACGTTGTGGCGGGATAGCCGATGACCGGCCGCTTGCTGGGCATCGCGCGCCACGCCCGGTCGCGCGCACCGATGGAGCTGGTGGAGCGCGTCGAGGTGACGCGCGACGGCGGGATCCACGGCGATTTCCGCGGCGCGATGCGCGGCAAGCCCTACCGGCGGCAGGTGACGCTGATCGAGCGCGGCGACTGGGAGGGGGCGATGGCCGAGGTGGGCCATCGCATCGGCTGGCAGGAACGGCGCGCCAACCTGCTGGTCGATGGCATTGACCTTCCCAGGGTGCCGGGCGTGCGGCTGCGGATCGGCGCCGACGTGGTGCTGGAGATCACCCGCGAATGCGATCCGTGCGAGCGGATGGAAGCATTGGCCGATGGCTTGCGCGCGGCGTTGACCCCCGATTGGCGCGGCGGCGCGTGCGCGATGGTGGTCGAGGGCGGATGGATCGCGCTCGACGATGCAATCAGGATCGAGGAATCATGACCAAGTCGTTCCGAACGCTGGATGATATCGGCGACGTCCAGGGCCGCCGCGTGCTGGTGCGCGAGGATCTGAACGTGCCGCTGGCCGATGGCCGCGTCACCGACGACACGCGGCTGCGCGCCACCGTCGCGACCGTCGCCGAACTGGCCGACCAGGGCGCGATCGTGCTGGTGCTGGCGCATTTCGGCCGGCCCAAGGGCGTGCCGAGTGCCGAGCTGTCGCTGGCGCAGATCGTCAAGCCGTATGAAGCGGTACTGGGCCGCCCGGTCCGCTACGTCGACTGGGAAGGCGCGGCGGACGCGGTGGCGACGATGCAGCCGGGCGATATCGGCGTGCTGGAGAACACGCGCTTCTTCGGCGGCGAGGAGAAGAACGATCCGGCGGTGGTCGCGCGCTTCGCGGCGCTGGGCGAGCTGTACGTCAACGACGCCTTTTCCGCCGCGCACCGCGCACATGCCTCGACCGAGGGACTGGCGCACGCGCTGCCCGCGTTCGCCGGGCGCGCGATGGAGGCGGAGCTGGACGCGCTGGAAAAGGCGCTGGGCAAGCCCGAGCATCCGGTCGCCGCGGTGGTCGGCGGGGCGAAGGTGTCGACCAAGCTGGACGTGCTCAAGCATCTGGTGGCGAAGGTTGATCACCTGATCATCGGCGGCGGCATGGCCAACACCTTCCTGGCGGCGCGCGGAGTCGACGTGGGCAAGAGCCTGTGCGAGCACGACCTGACCGGCACCGCCGAGGAGATCCTGGACGCCGCGGACAAGGCCGGCTGCACCGTGCATTTGCCCTATGACGTGGTGGTCGCGAAGGAATTCAGGGCGAACCCGCCGACGCGCACCGTCAACGTGCACGAAGTGGCGGCGGACGAGATGATCCTGGACGTCGGCCCCGCCGCGGTCGAGGCGCTGGGCGACGTGCTCAAGACGTGCCGGACGCTGGTGTGGAACGGCCCGCTGGGCGCGTTCGAGACCGCGCCGTTCGACACCGCCACGGTGGCGCTGGCGCGGACCGCCGCGGCGCTGACCAAGGAAGGCAGCCTGGTGTCGGTGGCGGGCGGCGGCGACACGGTTGCGGCGCTGAACCACGCGGGTGCGGGCGAATCGTTCACCTTCGTATCGACCGCGGGCGGCGCGTTCCTGGAATGGATGGAAGGGCGCGAGCTGCCCGGCGTCGCGGCATTGTTGCGCGACTGAGCCGCCTGCGTGCCCGCGCTATGCCGCCGGCGCGGCGGGCGCGGGCGCCGGTTCGTTCAGCAGCGGGACGATGACGCGGTTGAGATCGTCGAGCGTGAAGGCGCCCGCTTGCGCGTAACGGACGCGTCCTGCACGATCGATGACGTAGTTCGTCGGCAGGCCGGTGATGTCGCGATACGGCCCGGTCATCCGGCGCACCGGCGTGATGTGGAGCGCGGCGAACAGCGGCTTCATCTTCGACAGCGGCAGCGAATCCTCGGTCATCGCGGCGAACACGCGCAGGCCGTGGCGCTGTTGCAGCGCGTAATAGGCGTCGAGCAGCGGCAGTTCCTGACGGCACGGCGCGCACCAGGTCGCCCAGTAATTGAGGATCACCACCTGTCCGCGCAGGTGGTCGGACGTGATCTTCGTGCCGTCGATCGTCGTCAGCGTGAAGGGCGGTGCGGCCTGCCCGACCGCCGGCGGGCGCGCGAC
>NZ_LSJO01000449.1:0-3651 GCF_001556735.1 Sphingomonas sp. CCH9-F2
CACTGTGTGCCTTTTCTATCTAGCGGAGCGGTGTCATTTCTACTTAGCGGTTACAAACGGAAAAGCCGATAATAGATATTATGTAAAAAGAGCGATGATGCCGTAGGCGACGCCAAAGATCGCGACCCAGATCAGAACCAGCATCACCGTTCGAGACAGCGGCATCCGCCGGGCGACCAGCGCCGACAGCGGCAGGATCAGCATCAGCGCCAGGATCATCGCGCGCATCGTGGTATCGTTCACGACGACCACTCCCAGCCGTCATGGCCCGGCTCGACCGTGGCGGGCAACTCAGCGCGCAGCGTGGCATAATCCATCGACTGGTCCATATGCACCAGTACCGCCGCCGCGGGCGTCAGTTCCGCGATCCAGCCCAGTGCCATCGCCAGATCCGGATGGCTCGGGTGCGGCCTGCGGCGCAGCGCATCCAGCACCCACAGATCCAGATCAGTATATAACGCCCGCGTCGCCTCAGTCAGCGCGTGCAGATCGGTCGCATAGCCGATCGCCCGCCCGTCCGCCTCGAACCGCAATCCGGCCGAGGTGATCGGGCCATGCGGCTGGTCGGCGACGTGGATCGTGATCCCGCCGATCGTCAGTCGATCGGGCAGCGTCGCCAGTTCGACGGTCGGCGGATAACCATGCGCGCCGTCAAAGACATAGCCGAATTGCGCGCGTAGCCGTGCCTCCGTCGATGACCTGGCATAGCCAATCACCGGCCGCGCCATCGCGTGATAGACCTGCCGGAGATCGTCGATGCCGAAGATGTGGTCGGCATGCGCATGGGTCCAGATCACCGCATCGACCCGGTCGACCCCGGCGGCCAGCAGTTGTTCGCGCATGTCGGGGCTGGTGTCGATCAGGATGCGGGTGCCGTCATGTTCGACCAGCGCCGACGATCGCGTGCGGCGGTTGCGCGGCTCGGCCGGATCGCAGGCACCCCAGTCGTTGCCGATCCGCGGCACGCCCGATGAGGTTCCCGATCCCAGCAGGCGGATCTTCACGCCGCGCGCGTCCGATCGAACAGGCGGTGGAAGTTAGCGGCTGTATATGTCTGTAATTCTTCGACATCTTCGCCGCGCAGCGTCGCCAGGAACGCCGCCGTATCGGCGACGAACGCCGGCTCGCCGGTCTTCCCGCGGTGCGGCACCGGCGCCAGGAACGGCGCGTCGGTTTCGATCAGCAGCCGCTCGCGCGGCAGCCGCGCGGCGGTCGCCTGCAACGCCGCGGCATTGCGAAACGTCACGATCCCGGAGATCGAGATGTATAGGCCCAGGTCGAGCGCGATGTCGGCAAAGGCATCACTCGCGGTGAAGCAGTGGATGACGCCGGTATAGGCCCCCTCCTCCATCGCCTCACGCATCAGCGCCGCTGTGTCGTCCTCCGCGTTCCGGGTATGGACGACGATCGGCAGCCCGGTTTCCCGCGCCGCATCGATATGCGCGCGAAAACTCGCCTGCTGACGCGCGCGGTCGGAATGGTCGTAGAAATAATCGAGGCCGCTTTCACCGATGCCGACCACCCGCGGGTGGCGCGCGCGGTCGACCAGCTTGGCGGTATCGACATGCGGATGCTGGTCCGCCTCATGCGGGTGGATGCCCACCGTCGCCCACACGTCCTGCTCACGCTCGGCCGTGGCCAGCACCGCATCCCACTCGCTTTCGCGCGTCGCGATGTTGAGCATCGCGGTTACTCCGCGCGCCCGCGCCCGCGCCAGCACGTCGGCCTGCTCCTCGGCCAGCCCCTTGTAGTTCAGGTGGCAGTGGCTGTCCGCCAGCATCACGCCGGCTCCGGCTCGGCGGCCGGCATCTCCAGCCGCGGGAAGGCGGCGGTCGGTGCCGCCAGCACGAAGCCGGCATCGACATGCCGCTGGTACCAGCCGTCGTCGTCGATCGCATCATGGTCGCGATCCTCGACACCCAGCAGGTCCAGGATCCGTTCCGCACCCTCCGGCACCACCGGCAAGACCACGATCGCCAGCATCCGGATCGCGCGGACCAGCGTGCGCAGCACCGCGTGCATCCGCTCGGGATCGGTCTTGCGCAGCGACCATGGCGCCTGCGCGTCGATATACTGGTTGCAGGCGTAGACGCCGCGCAGCCACGACTCGATCCCCTGGCTCAGCATCAGGTCGTCGAACGCGGTCTTGAGGCCCGCACAGGCGACCACCACCTCCTCGATCAACTGTCCGTCGGCATCCTCGCTGCGCCCCGCCTCGGGCAGCGCGCCGCCCAGGTTCTTGGCGATGAACGACAAGGTGCGCTGCGCCAGATTGCCGAAGGCATTGGCCAGTTCGGCGTTCACGCGCGTGACGATCGCCTCCGCCGAATAACTGCCGTCCTGTCCGAAGCTTACCTCGCGCAGCAGGAAGTAGCGCAGGCCGTCGACGCCGAACGCGCGCGCGAGATCGCCGGGATCGACGACATTGCCGAGGCTTTTCGACATTTTCTCGCCCCGGTGAAGCAGGAAGCCATGCCCGAACACCGTCTTCGGCAGCGCGACCTTCGCCGACATCAGGAACGCCGGCCAATAGACCGCGTGGAACCGCACGATATCCTTGCCGATCAGGTGCAGGTCGGCGGGCCAGTATGGCATATCGCCATCGGGATAGCCCGCGCCCGTCAGGTAGTTGGTTAGCGCATCGACCCACACGTACATCACGTGCCCGGCGCTGCTCGGCACCGGCACGCCCCAGTCGAAGCTGGTGCGCGACACCGACAGGTCGGAAAGCCCGCCCTCCACGAAGCGCATCACCTCGTTGCGGCGTGATTCCGGGCGGATGAAATCGGGGTTCGCGGCGTACAGGTCGAGCAGCGGCTGCTGATATCGGGACAGGCGGAAGAACCACGTCTCCTCCGCGGTCCAGGTCACCGGCGTGCCTTGGGGTGAAAGCTTGACGCCCCCTTCCCCGTCGACCAGTTCCTTCTCATCGTAAAAGGCTTCGTCGCGAACCGAATACCAGCCTTCGTAGCGGTCGAGGTACAGGTCGCCGGCGTCCGCCATCGCCTGCCAGATCGCCTGGCTGGCGCGGTGGTGATCGGCATCGGTGGTGCGGATGAAACGATCATAGCTGATGCGCAGGTCGTCGCACATTGCCTTGAAATACGACGACATTTCATCAGCGAGCGCACGCACATCCATGCCCTTGTCGCGCGCGGTCTGAACCATTTTCAGGCCATGTTCGTCGGTACCGGTCTGGAATCGCACATCACGCCCGGCCTGCCGCTGGAACCGTGCGATCGCGTCGGCGGCGATCGCCTCATAAGCGTGGCCGATATGCGGACGGCCGTTGGGATAGCTGATCGCGGTGGTGATATAGAAGGGTTCGCCCATAGCGACGCCCTCCTAGCGCCCTCACGGACGCGGCGCCAGCCGTGCCACGACCCCCGCCAGTTCGTAGACGGTGCCTTGCGCATCCAGCGACAGCCCGCGCGCCGCCGCGGCGATCCCGCGCGCCTCGTCATAGGCGTCCAGCGCGCGGCGCAGGTCCTCGCCATGCCGCATCGCCGCCATTTGCGCGATGACGGTGGGCACGCGGTCGAGGAACGCCTCATATCGTGCCTGTGCTGCCTTGGGCGACAGCGCCTTGGCCAGGCCTGCGCGGCGCGCGTTCGCCGGATCGCCGTCACGCCCGATCGCGGTCAGCGCGGT
>NZ_LSJO01000045.1:0-304 GCF_001556735.1 Sphingomonas sp. CCH9-F2
TCGGCGGGATACCGCAAGCTGGTGACGACCGGCGGGACGCCGTCGGGCTGGGCCGCGGAAACCGATGCGCGGCCGGGCACCGCGACCCCGGTGTTCCAGGAGATCGCCCCGCCGATGGGCGAGCTGTACGCCAATCCGTCGGCCAGCCAGGCGATGCTGGACGACGCGCTGTTCGACGTCGAGGCATGGCTGGCGGGCGAGATCGCGGCCGAGTTCGCGCGCGCCGAGGGCGCGGCGTTCGTCAACGGCAGCGGGACGAACCGGCCGAAGGGGTTCCTGCAGGCGGCGACGTCCACGGCGGGGG
>NZ_LSJO01000450.1:0-19387 GCF_001556735.1 Sphingomonas sp. CCH9-F2
ACGGGGTCCCTTTTGGACGCCGATAGGGGGTCCTTTTTGGACGCCGATTGACAGGGCCCAGATCAATCAGGGCCATGTTGCAGACGTCAGTGACGTAAAGGAAAAGCTCAACCTCGACTTCTATTACGTGAAGAACTTTTCGCTGTGGCTTGACCTTCTGATCATCCTCAGGACGGCGCAGACGATGGTCACCGGCAAAGGCGCGCGTTGACCGAATAGCGGAAAACTAGATCGTCGGCGTGACGGGGCCGGCCCCCAGGTCGAGAGCGACGCCGGCAATGTCGGCGAAAATGTTCCGCGCGACCATGGGCTGGTCGATGCGCCCCGCCAGCAGGATGCCAAACCGGCTGTCGCGGATGCGGTTGCCGGTAACGACCGGACGGATGAGACCGTTGGCGCGGCCCTGGTGCACAAGGCGGATGGCGGTGTCGCCGCATTCCGCAATGCGGTTGTCGATGATGCGGATGCCGCCCAACGTCGCCGAGGAGGATGTCGATTCACTGGCAACCCTGATGGCGTCGCCGGGCGTCCGGATGATCGTGTTGCCCGCGATCAGAACATCGTCGGTTCGGCCGCCATTTTCGCTGATGACAATGCCGTAGCCGCCGCCACCTTGCAGCCGGTTGCCGGTTATCTGCACCGAGCGATTGTCGAAATCACAATAGATGTGGACGTTGCCGCCCTTGTACACCGTCCCGGATCGGTTTGGGTTCGTGACGATGTTGTCGGCGATGGCGATGCGGGTGCAGGCGTTGTAGACGACGATGCCTTGGTAGACGGTGTCGCGCACGATGCACCCCGTCATGCCGGAGTCGGTCGCGGCGTGGAAGACGACCCCCACCTGGTAGGCGTCGTCCCCCCTGCGGCCCGTCAGGACGAAACGGCCTTGAGGTCCGACGATCTCATCGCCGATCTCGAACTGCCCGCTCCCGCCGATCGTGGATGGACGGATCGACAGGGCGGGGGGGCTGCCTTGCGGGAATACCGCCGCCACCATTGCCCGGCCACCCGATGAACTGCGAATCGTCTGACCCGGCGCGAAGCTGCCGTCGATCAGGCCGGTCACGAGGAGGTTACTGTTTTCGGGGCATTGCGCCTTGTTCCCGTCGATCGTCAGGTCGCGCAAATGAAAGTCGACGACGCCATAGCCAGCATATCCCCCTCGCTTCCGGGCATTGGTTTCGGAAAGAGCGGAGAAATCCGGCCCCATCAGCCGGTCCAAGCGCTTGCCGTGCCGTGCGGCCGCAACCTGCCCCTCCACCAGATAGTCAATGCCGACCACGTTGTCGGTGGACCCGGGGGCGGCTTTCAGGATGCTGCGTTCGCGATCGATCCCGACGATGGTCACGCCCGACCGGGGAATAATCGCCGATGCGAGCATGAAATGCCCGGCCGGGATCACAACCTCGCCCCCCCCGGCGTTCGCGATCCGGTCGACCGCCGCCTGGATCGCAGGACGATCGTCCGTCACGCCGTCACCACGCGCGCCAAGCGACCGGACGTCGACGCGCCGTCCGCTATCCCTGAGGGCCGCGGATAGAGACGGCCTGCAGCCGGAGATCCCCCAGAGGCCGGCCAACCCCGCCCGGAGCACATGGCGCCGTTTCGGCCTTGCTTCCGCGAAGACGCTCACCGGCATCGCTTAGCGGTTCGGCCCGATATGCAGGACGAGGTCGCCCATGATCCGCTCTTGCGGATCGCTCACCGTCTGCAGGCAATAGCGGGCATCCGACCATCCGAACGGCAGGCCGGCGACGAAGCGCAGCGCCTTGACGAAACGCGGTGCGCGCCGTGGCGTGATCGGCTGGCTGCGGAAGGTGAAGGCCTGGACCCTCGATCCGAACGACGCCGCGAACTGACCGACCGATACCGACGGTTCCCAGTTCTCGAAGATGACATAGGCAGCCAGGTCGGGCGGAAAGGCCTTCGCTATTTCGGAGATAACGCTCAGCTCGAACCCCTCGACGTCGATCTTCACAACACCGCACCTGCCACCCGATGCGAGGATATCGGCGAAGCGGGCCGCGAACACGTCACGCCCGCTGTGGACGTCGACCTCACGGCGCAGGTAATTCGCCATGTCGAGCGACGAGAAGTTGTCCTTGGCGGAGAGCGTCTCCTGGCTGTAGATATTTTCCGGGGCATCGATGAATGCGCCACCCCAGTTATGCTTCGGGATCATCAGGTTGAGCCTGACGTCCTGGTCGCCGATGCCGAAATTGTTCAGCTCGAACTTTTCCGGATGATCCGAACACGCCGCGTTGACCGCGAGTATCTGGAACGCCAGAGGATTGGGTTCAAAGGCATAGATGCGCTTGAAACGGATGGCGGCCGGGACGGCGGTGAGGCCGATGTTCGCGCCGACATCGATGAAGAAGTCGGCATAGCCATAGTCGGCGCAGGCGTTGAAGAAATCCGCGATATGAGGTTCGTGTGCCCCGCCCACGATCGGATCGACCGAGATGACGTCGCCGGGGCGGACGAACAGCGGCATGGCCGACCGACTCATCCGCTGGAACGTCCGGCCCTTGAGATGACGCCAGCCGACTGCCCAGCCACGCTGGTTCGAAAGGGTGACGTCTGTCGGAAGCACTGTCATCTGTTATCCTGCAAAGGGTCGCTGCTGATCGGGGATGCCGTTCGGCGGTCGGAGATCCACACCACCCAGACCAGAACCGTCCACCATGACGACACATAGGCCCAGGCGAGCGGATAGGGCAGCCCCAACGCGACCAGCGTTAAGGCCGAGAGCAGATACGCGACCAGCCATGCGACGCTCGCCGCGGCGACATGGGCGCCGGCGGCCAGAGCGTAAAGAAGACGGAAGCCGATCGCGCTCGACAACATGGCGCCGCTGCCGACAAGCAGGATCGCGACCAGCATGGTCAGGTCGTCGACGCTCGCGAGCCTGAAGCTCCCGCCCGCGAACAGTAACTGCAGGACGCCCCCCCCGATGATCGGCATCATGGCGCAGGCCGCCAGGGTGATCGCGACCAGCATCATTCCCGTGCGCCGGAAGAGCCGATAGGCGTGCCGGCGCTGACCCGCTTCGATGAGGCGGCCGAAATTGTCCGGGGCGAGCGCGAAGGCACCAGCCGACAGGACGGCCCCGAAGGCCACGACCAGGCGCTGACCAAGTGATTGGAGGGTCAGGGCGCCGGCGCCGATGGCGGGGGCGACGAACGCATCGACGACCGAATAGGACGAAAAGCACGCCGCGCCCGCGACAGCCATCAGCAACTGCCCGTTCTCCCGCCTATCCCAGCGCAGCTGGCCGTGGCGCCAGTCGACGAGGCCGCGAAGGGTGGCAGCCAGGACCGCGCATTGCAGCGCCGTTCCGGTCAGCATCCCCGTCAGCATGACCACGGCTCCGCCGTCACGATGCGTCGCGAGCGCCAGCAGCATTGCCGCCGGCGGCAAGGCACTGGCCCCCAGCGGGACGGCGACCCGCCGATGCGCCGTGCTGATCGCTCCCAGCATGCCGGCACAGGCGGAGCCGGCAGCTACCAGCCAGCCCAAAGCGATCAGCCCCGCGTTCGGCGCCCCGGCCAGCGCGCCGCCAGCACCGCTCGCAACAATCATGCCCGTCGCGCCGATCAGCGTGACGGCCCCGATCCAAGCCAGGATGCGCCGTGCGCCCTCTGCCGCCGCTATCCGTGCCCCGTCACGGTCATGCTTAGCCAAGGCGCGGACGATCTTGGGCGGGAGGACATAGTTGGTGCCCACCGAAAGGCTGCCCATGACGCCAAGTGCCGTGCCGAGAACCGCGAAATAGCGGTCCAGTTCATGCCCGACGCCGAAGCGCCGGGCGATGAGAACCTGCGATAGCAGAGACAGGCAAAGGATGAGGATCTGCAGGGCGCCGAGCCGAGCCGACGGCGCGGTCAGAAGGCGGCGCAACATGGGGATACTACCAGCTGTAGCGGATCGCGTAGAGCAGATGCGCCGCCCAGGTGCGACTCGCCGAACGACGATGACCATGTTCGATGGCGATCGCGTCATAGCGGCGCAGCGCTCGCTCGATCACCGATGCCGACGGAACGGTGCCGGACGCATCCAGCAGGTCGAAGCGGCGAAACATTCGCACCGGAAGTGTGCCGGTGCCTGGCGCCACGAGCGATCCCATCAGCTGGTACTCGGAGAAGTCCCTGGCGCCCTCGCTTCCCAGTACGAGGCGCTCGATGATATCGAGGAACCCGTCACCGTCCATGATCGCGGCGGGCATCATCGCCGGATAGAAGACATTGCCGTTGGCGACGCAGCTGCGTTGCAGGGGGACAATGCCTAGGGCGCGGGCCAGGTGATTGTAGTTCTCGAACGTCTCGTTCGTCGTCAGGATCTTTGGTTCGATGCGCAGCGCGCGCAGCAGGGCGGCGGAGAAAATCGTGTCGCCATCGGTCACGATCGCGCCATCGGGTGCGAGATGCCGGGCGCCGGCGAGCTTCAGATATTGCTGCAGATACCAGATCGGGGAGCGGCCGAACCGACCAAGGCGATCGCCCATTGCGTCCAGGCCCGCACGGACCCCGGCATAATCCGGCACGTCCTCGTCATCGACGATCGTCAGGCCAGCGGGCGCGGCATGATCGCCCCGGCATCGGCGCGGTCGCATCAGGATCAGGCGTGTGCCCTGGTCGAGATGGGCCGCATAATAATCCGCGGCAGCGATGGCCACGGGAAGCGACGCCGGTCCCGACGAGATGATGATCGGCAGCGCCGGCAAGTCCCATTTCGGCGGAACGGTCATGTGCGTGCACCATCGTCGATCGATCGCGCACAGCGCCGGGCAAAGGCGGCGTGGTCGGCGTTCGTCGACACAAGTCGCGCCCCGGCCAGCACGGCCGCCCAGCAGGCGAGCGACGAGCCGTTGGTATGGATCGTGCGAAATTGGCTCATCGCCCGAAACACGTCCCAGCTCGACAGGCCGCCCGTCGGCACCAACCTCGGCCGATCGCCGTCCGCCCGGGCGGCGAGGAGCGAACCGATCGTCGCCTCGTCGTCGGTCATGATCGATCCATCGGCGGGAACGGCCGCGACGGCCGGCCCGGCCAAGTCGCGCGGATCGCGTCCGGCGGCGACGAAATCGGTCAACCGGATGTGAGTGAGGTGCGGCAGCGTCGGTGCGACCAGCAGATTCCCCTCGCGCAGCACACCGCGCCAGCGATCGAGAAGCGATGCGATCGCGCTTGCTGCGAAGCGATCGTAGGCTGACCATTGCTGGAAATAGCCATCGACCAAGACATGTCGCCCTCCCAGGCGGAGCGGGCCTTCCTTGCCGGTAAGCCGTTGCAGGAGCTTGGGCACCCGACACCGCTCCAGCGGGCTCATGCGATCGCGCACCGCGACGATGTCGCTGACCGCCAGCAGCGGCTCCAGCTCCATGTCCCGCTCAACCACATAATGCCCCAGTCGCGCCGTCACCAGCTGCAAGCTGTTGGCGTGCCGTGCATCGGTCAGCAGCGTGGCATAGAAATATTGGAAGAGCTGGTTGCCCAGCCCGCCGTGCAGAATCGCCGTGACCGCCATCCGCTACCTCCCGCAGAAATCGGCAGATGGGGCGTTCAACAGCTTCGTCGTCGTTTGATCCTTTCGAGACGAGATCAGGCCGGCCAGCATCACCATCGGAAAATATTGGAACAGGTAACGGGATTTCTGCTGGAGGCCGGGATAGGTGATGGCAATCAGCGACAGCGCCCAGGTTGCGATCATCGCGCGCATCAGCAGACGCCTATTCCGGTTGCTGGTGCGATCGCGCAGAAAGGCCAGGATGATGACACCGGCGGTCACGCAGTCGACGAGCTTGATTGCGGCCGCCACCTCACGAAACACGAAGTAATTGATCTCCCCGAACTGGATTGAACGAAAGGCGATCGAGAACGGGGAGAGATACAGGAACAGCGCCCTGAACGGCGAAAGCAGGGCGTGAACGAACTCGTTGTCCGAGCTCAGTATGAGCTCGAGGCTCGACAGGGCGCCGCCATATTGGTCCGCAACACCGACATTTTCGCGATCGCTGGCTTGGGTCAGGATCAGCGAGATCATATCCGATGCGCCCGCGGACGACACCAGCAGTACGGCGCCCATGATGAAGGCGCCGCCGATCGGAATGAAGCGGTTCTTGAGCGGGAAGAACAGAACCATGGCCGTGCACAGGATCGCCAGTTCGTGCGGGCGATTGGCGATCAGGACGATCAGGCCCGCCAGTGCCGATATCGCCGCGCCGATATGATTGGGACGAGGACGCGAGAACAGCATAAGCCCGTAGATGACCAATGCCGCACCCATCCAGGACAATATCTCCTTTCCGGGCAGCGCCATCAGGTAGACGGTATGTGGAAACCCGAACAGGAAGCCCCAGCGTATCCTGGGAATATCGATGCGCGCGCAAAGCTCCTTGGCGAGGAGGTAGACCGACCCCGCGAACAGTATCGGATTGACGATAGCGTATGACAGCGCCGATCCGGTCACTCGGCAAAGCCCGGTAAGATAATACATCACCCCGGTTGATGACCATGTGATATAATAATCATCGATGGTCAGGTCGCGGGAGGCGCATAGCTCCCTGGCGTAATAGAGATAGAAGTTTTGATCGCTGAAGTCGGGGTCCTGGATCGACGTATACAGCGAGCCAATATTGCTAAGCGGCCACACAAAAAGGATAATGTTCAGGGCGATGCCGAACAGGGCAAGGCATATGAACGGTTTTACCGAAAGTTCGGTACGTGACGCGGCCAGATCGGCATCCGGCAAGGATTGGCTGCTCGTCGGCATTTTTGAAATACTTGCGTGCTTGAGGTGCGTCAGGGGGATCAGCGCTTGTCGCTGTTGCGTACGGTCTTGCTGCCGAATAGCCGCTGCTTGATGGCGACGAGACGCGGCGTAACGGAGGCGATGAGGCGTTTCGTCGGGCTGGCGTCTACCGGTTGCCATCTGGTCGTCGTCGACAGCTCCGCCAGCTTGCTTTCGTCGGTTTCGAGCGAATAGGCATAGGCGGCGATCGAATTGCGGTACTGGCCTGCGGGAAAGGCCGTCGGCTTGTAGCCGTGCAGCGTATGGTCCTTGGTCAGCATCAGGACGCAGCGGTTGAACAAGGGTTCGATCGCCGCGACGTCTCCGGTGTCACGGTTTTTCAGTTCTAGTGAACCACGATATTCAGGGGACCAATTCTTGTTCATGTAGATCAGTATATTGAGTTCGCGTACCCAGTTTTCATGGCCGGGATGACGGCCGAAATCGGCATGCATGTCGAGGAATGACCCGGCCCCACCGCGATGGATGCCGCCACCGGTAAATGCGGTGTCGACGAACAACGTCCGACCGTACATGTGGCTAAGGGTTTCGGCAAAAGGTTCCGACAACAGGAACCGCTTCAGCTCTTTTCCATACACCCCTATTTCCTGAAGCGCGGGATATTCGAACTTGTTCTTCGCGAAAATATAATCGTTCGATTGGGTATGGTCTTGGAGCGCCAGAATTTCACCATGCAGACCATCGGCAAACGACGCGGGCAGGAAATCGTCGATGATTGCGACGGGGAAGGGCCGGCCGGCAGCGAAGCGCTGGGGGTTCATCGCCTCGCGCATCGTCGCCGATAGCGTCAGGACCGGCGCATCGACGGTGGTCAGCGGCGAACTGGTCATGTCAGCAAGCTTTCGTATGCAAGGGCAATATCCGGCCACCGATACCGTTCTCGGGCGATGTAGGCCATCCTGTTTCCATTGGCCGCCAGCGCGCCGGCGTCCTGCGTTGCGAGCAGCGACCGCAGGTCGGCATCGTCGCGCCAATATGATGCCTGGTTGTCGGTCGTGTGGCGATTGTAGCTGACGTCATAGGCCAGCACCGCGCATCCCAGCGCCATCGCCTCTACCAGGGCCGGGTTTGTGCCACCTGCAGAATGGCCGTGGACATAGGCGGTCGCCTCACGACGCAGGCGTGCGACCACCGTGCGGTCATAGACCGGATCGCGCAGCTCGCAATTGGGCACAGTCCCGAACCGCTCGCGCAACTGCCGAGCATAGGGTGAGTGTTGCCAGTTGCCGACGGCCACAAGCCGCATGCGGGGCGAGGCAGCGAAGGCGGTCAGGATCGCTTCGACGTTGTTCTCGGGCTCGATGCGGCACAGCATCAGGAAATAGGGGGAGGGCGCGACGGCGCGCGACGTATCCTCGGGATCGAAATCGCCGCCATAGGGGATGCAGGCGGAGGATGCGCCATATGCTGCCGCAATATGATCGGCGATGGCCCGGTTGTCGGCGACGACCATGTGGCTGGCCCTTACGGCGATTCGTTCCGAGAATTTCAGGAACCGCCGGGAGAACCATCCCCATTTCGCCCGTCGCCATTCCAGACCATCGATGTTGGTGACGATGCGCACACTGGGGTGAAGCAGGCGGAGAAGCGGCAGGACGATCGCCCCCGATACCCCGAGCAGCAGAATGGCTTGCGCATGGCGGGCCGCGCGAAAGAGGCAGACTGCATCATAGGGGATCGATTGCCACCCGTTTGCCCGCAGGTTGACATAGGCCAGGTCGGCATCGAGGTAGCGAGCCTGCGGTGCCGTGGTGGCAGGTAAATCGGGGGCGCTGCAATAGACGATCACACGCCGGCGACCGCCCCAATGCTCGACCAGGCGCCCGGCCAGTGTCTCGAACCCGCCGTAATTGGGCGGAAGGCCGACGGTTCCGACGATCGCGATGTCATAGTCCCAATGGCCGATGTCGGCGGGGCCCGCGTGGCGGCCTTCGGACCGGTCGGGATTCGCCGGCGACAGGTGGGGCGCCATCGCCATTACCCCGCCTTGCGGGCGTGGAATAGATAGGAGCAATACTGGAAGCCGATCGCGCGCAGGGCGAGTTCGCCGAGGCGGGTCGCGACGCGATAGGGGATCGTGCCGTCGCCCGAGCGGGCGATCGCGGAGATCGTCTCCGACCCCTCGCCGTTGAATTCGCGTCGCGAGAACCCGTACAGGGTCCGCCCGATCACATTGCGGAACAGCAGCATGCCATCGTGCTGGATCGAGGCACCGGCCAGTTCCAGGCCGCTGCGAGTCGTCAGCCGGCGGAGCCCTTCGCGAGAGAACCACCAGTGATGATGGGGCGGAAAGTCGCTCTTGTCGTGAAAACGCCGTTCGATGGTCGGCGACGAGATCGATAGGGTGCCGCCCGGTTTGAGCAGCGGCAGGACCGTCGCCAGGAACGGACCGGGCTGTTCGATATGTTCGAGGACGTCGATCATCACGATTCGATCGAACTGACTGTCGCTAGGCAGACTGTCGAGATCTGGACAGATCCGGCCGGCCAGCCCGTAGAGGCGCTCGCCCGCGGCGACCGCCTCCCGGTTGACTTCCACCCCGGTCACGTCCGCCCCCAGCCCGCGCAGCCGGTCCAGGAAGAAACCCGTGAAGCAGCCGATCTCCAGCACGCGGCATCCGGTCCAGTCCAGTTTCGCAAGCTCGTCATGCGCCCAACGGAATTCCGGCGTGTTCAGGTAGGTTTCGTTGCCATATTTGTCATCGCTGGAATCGTAGTTGAATTCGACCATCGACTCCTGCTCGCGATCGACGAACTTGCCCGTCTGGCAGGCCGGGCAGCGCATCAGGTCGTGCTTGTCGGAGAAGCGCGTTCGCGCGAGGGTCGCCTCACAGATGCAATGGAGCATGGCGATCAGTCAGTCCTTCTTGGCGATGAGCCTGGCGATGGATGGTGCGTGGTCCGCCCCTTCCAGCCGGTAAGTCGTGCGGGCGACCTCGTCGCGGATAAAGCTCGCCATGGTATCCAGAGTATCGTCGTCGATATTGGGATAGGCGTCCATCGGGATGAGGAAAAGAGGGGCGGGCCGCAAGGTGGCGACTGCCCCGACATCGGTCGACACGCAGGAGAGCCCGGCCTGAAGCGCCTCCAGCACGGCCGACGGCAGGCCTTCGCGGTACGACGTCAGCAACAGGACCCCGCCCTCGCGGTAACGGTCCCATGGCACGCCCGCGGTCCATCCGTGATAGGTGACGGCCGGATCCTCGCTCGTGTCCGCGACGCCATGGATGTCCAAGGTGATCGCGGGAAAATGGCGCGCCCGCAGCTTAGCGAACACGTCCAGCGCCATCGCCAGGTTCTTGCGGGGAATGTCTTGCCCGACCCACACCAGCCGCGGGCCGGCGGTCGCCGTCTTGACCACCGTCAGCGGCTGCAGCGGGGCGACGATCTCCGATACGACGGGAACGTCGCCCGCTCCCAGTGCGGCGAGGTCGGCCGCCACTTCGCGGGTGCGCGCCATGACGGTGACCGAGCGCCCCGATCGGCGCAGGCGGGTCAGCAACCTGACCTTTGCGGCGATGGTGAGCCGCTCGATCGCGGTGCGCGCCCACTCCCGCCATCGCGTCGAACGATCACAGGTGGCGAGATAGCGGGCAGGGGCGGTGCCGCCTCCACCCACCGGGCCCCAGATCAGCTGCTCGCCGAAACAGTCCTGATAGACGCCCAGCGGCAGCCACGGCTGGGCACTGTTGGCGATCCACAACCGTACCGGCCTTGCGCCCTCTTGCCGAATGGCCGCGGCTGCCCGATGGTGCCAGATGATCTGCGGCAACAGGTCGGTAAAGCGGTACAATAGGCGCTGCTGGCGAACCGGGCTGGGTACGACCATGAAGGTCAGGCCGGGAAAACGCGTCTCGAACGCCGAAGGCGCCTCGTTATATTCGACATCGGACACGATCGCCCGATCAAAGCCGTTCCGCCATGCCAGATCGATCATGTCGAGGCCCGAACGGTATTCGGAAGCGTAGCGCGAGGATGCGTAGAAGCAGATGATCGTCCCGCCATCGGGGGCGCGATCGGACGAAGGCCCTGCGGTCGTCGTGGATGTCGGTATCGTCATTGCTGGTCACCGGTTCGACGACCGGCGAAGCGCGACGGATTTGAGCGTCACTTCTGCCTGACCGTCGTTGACGGGCCCCTGGACGACGAGGTCGAACTGTACGGCTGCGCAAGAAGGTGGAACGACGAAACCGTCAGTGCTGCGATGTCGTCCGATCTGCGGCGTCGGGGCGATCCTCGCAATGATCTCGCCAGAGGTCCGTGTAAGGCAACGGATCTCCCACGCCAGATCGGCAATCGGTGTGGCGGGCGGCCATTCCAGCACCTCGTCGAGGATCCACCGCCCCGGTTCGAGGATGACGACCCGGGAGGCGCCGATCCCCCGTTCGGTCGGCGGGATGCCGATGGCCAATCCATCCTGCGGATCGAAATCCGCTGTTACGGTGTCGTCGTCGTCCAGCTGCCAGGAAAGCGGCGCGAATGTCCCGTCCGTCGTGCGCGGCGAAAGACCGAAACTGTCCGGACCGCCGATATCGAACCCTGCGACGCGGTGACCGAAGGTTCGGGCAAGCCCGCCGTTGCCGCTGGCCACCAATCGTCGAAGCAGGACGGTTTCATAGGCTCGATGGGAGGGCAGACGACGGCTGCCGCCATAACGAGCGAACAGGTCGATCGCCGCCGGGTAATCCTCGGTCCTGGCCGCATAATAGCCCAAAAATCCCGTCACCCACAGGCGATTGCGCGCCAGCAGCGGGGCAAGCTCGGCCCGAATGCCCTCCTGCGACGCAGCACTCGTCAGGACAGGATACAGAAAGGCACCCGCATCGGGATGGACCGACAGGGCTCGATCGTAATGGACCAGTGCGTCATGGATGTCCTGGCGCGAGACGGCATCCTCGATCTGCCAGAGTTCGACCGGCAGTTCGCGACGGGTTATCGCCGATGCCGCAGCGATCAACTGTCTACTGTGCTCTAATCGTTCATCACCCGGCCCCATCGCGCCCAGCAGTATCTGTAGTGGACCGCTGCTCAGCGGTTCGGCGCGCAGGGCCGCGTGTGCGGCCCCAACCCATACGCTGGTCGCCTGCTGCGGCGTTCCGTCAGGTCCCACCATGCTTTGGTAATAGGCTTTCGTCAGGGCAACCGGATCATGCGGGTTCAGTTGCAATGCGAAGTGAGGCGCGTGCGATCGCGTCGAGAGTAGGATGGCCTGGCGCGCCGCGAGGAAGGACAATGCCGCTGCCGCAATCGCCAGCAGCGCCGCACGCACGGGACGGGACCTAAGCATGGTCTGTGCGCTGGCTGGCTCCATAGGTCTGGCCATAGCCATAGCCATAGCCATAGCCATAGCCATAGCCGCTATCGCTGCGCTGATCGAGCTTGGTGAGGATGGCGCCGAACAGGTGGGCGTGCGCCATCCTCATGCGCGATACAGAGGCGCGAACCGCGCGCAACGGCGCGCCCGCCGCCTCGACGACGAACACGCATCCTTCAACTCCCTGAGAGATCAGGGGCGCATCGGCCAAGCCGAGTACCGGCGGGGAATCGATCACGACATGATCAAAGACCTCCAGGCACTGCGATACGAACGCGCCGAGCTTCTGACCGCTGAGCAATTCCGCCGCACTGGGCGGGGTCGGGCCGGCCGGAATGACTGCCAGGCCGCGATACGTGGTGTCCAGAACCAGCGACTGCCAGTCATCCTGTCCGGCCAATATGTTGCTCAGCCCTGCGTCGTTGCGGGCGCCGACGAGGCGGTGGATTGAGGGCGATCGCATATCTGAGTCGATGAGCAGGATACGCTTGCCCGTTCGGCCCAGGATGACCGCTAGCGCCAGCGCGGTGGAGGTCTTGCCTTCCGATGGCCTAGTGCTCGTTACCATCAACGACTTGGGGAAGCCATGGCTGGTGGTGAAGGATAAGTTCGAGCGGATACTGAAATACGCTTCGTAGACAGGCGACTTGGTGTCGTTCAGATTATAGTCGTTGCTGTCCGCCAGTAGCGGCGTGTGTCCAAGCAGCGGCAGCGCCAAGTCACGCGGCACCTGGGCTGGATCACGAATACCTTCGTCGATCTGCTCCAGCGCGAAGACCAACCCGGCCGACAGAACAACAGCCGCCATCAACGCGATCGCCAGGTTCAGGAAGAGCTTGGGTGACGAAGGCTTGCTGGGTACCAGCGCGGGTTCGGTGATCGCGATGTTGTTTGCGCCGATCGTTCCGGCGACACCGATTTCCTTGTAGCGCTGAAGCAAGGCATCGTACAATTGCCGGTTGGTATCGGCCTCGCGCTGATACACCGTATATTGGATGTTGGCGCGCTGCTGTGCACGGAAGTTGGCCGTCAGTGCCTGCACCTGACTGCGCAACTCATTCTCGCGCTTCTGCGCCTCGGCATATTCCTGCTGGCGGGCCTGGCGGATGCGCTGCGTTTCCCGGGCGATCACCTCGTCGAGCGCCCGCACCTTCTGCCTTGCTTCGGAAGCGGCGGGATAGCCGGGCTCGAACTGGACGCTGAGGCGCGCCTGTTCAGCGACCGCCGTGGCCCGCTGTTCGCGCAGCGCTGCGAGCGTCGGATTGGTGACCGCTTCACCCGCAACGTCGGGATTCGACGCTGCCCTGCTCTGGGCAAGGACACGGGCTTCGACCGCCCGGTTCACGGCGTCGTTCAGCGCTTCGAGATCGGCAGCGGTGAGGGTGCGGCTGGCCTTGGTGCGGCCGTCGACGTCACGCGATTGCTCAAGTGCCACGATATCCTGTTGCTGGGCATAGGCGACGACCTGGCGCTCGGATTGCTCCAACCGCGCCTTGAGGGCCGTCAGTCGTGATTCTAGCACGCGGCGTGCATCAAGGGTGGAGGCGAACTGGCGATCAATGCTGGACGCGATGAATGCCTTGGCCCAGTTGTTCGCCAGGTCGGCCGAAAGCTGGGGCGAGCGGCTGGTATAGGTGAGGTTCACTAGCCTTGACGTGCGCACCGGATCGACGGCGATATTCTTTAGCAGCAGATTGACGATCAGCTTTTCATTCTCGAATCGCTGGTTCCGGTTCGGGCGTTCGACGAAATAGCTTTCGACGCCATGCGCGACGAAGAACTCGCGGTTCGTCACCAGACGGAGATCGCGGGAGACGCGCTCGGCCAGTGGCCGCGCCCGCAACAGGGCATATTGCGTGGCGTAGAATTCGACGTCGCGCCCGGCCTGCTCGGACTCGATGCCCTGGACGTTGGTGATCTGCTTTTGCTCGCGGCTGATCTCCAGCTGCGCCATCGCGCTATATTTGGGCGGCATCAGCAGGGTGACGACGGCCCCCAGGATCAGGCAGGTGCCGAAGATCGCCGCGATGACCCATTTCCACCGCTTCACCGCATTCATGTACTGGACCAGCGCGGGCCGTTTGACCGGATCGCGCGCGAGATCGGGCGTCGTCGGCGGGTCTATGGCCGCGTTCGGCTGGGCGTTGACTGGAAGGGTGTGCATCAATTCAAGACTTTGCAAAACGGCGGGATGGGGCGCGACATCAATTCTGCAACGCGACGATGATCGGCGTTGTCAGCAGCGGCACCACAGCCAAGAAGTCCTTGAAGATCCGGCGTCCGCGAGATTCGCCGACCATCACGACATCGTTCGGAAAAATCTCGGGATCGGCGTACAGTCCCTTGCGTATCGACTTGAGACTGTAGAGCGCGGCATATTGGCGGTCGCTGATCGTGCGTAACACGACCACGTCGTCGAGGGACGAGAACTCGGTGGTGCCCTCGGCGCTGGCGATCGCCCGGGTCAGCGACATGCGCCCCAGAACCGGATAGATCCCCGGCTTCTCCACTTCTCCCTCAACGGTGACGACTTGGCTCACGGTCTTGACCAGGTTGACGGTGGTGCTGGGATTGCGGACGTAGTGGCCGCGCAGGCCGCGATCGATCATAGCCGCAACCTCGCCCGGGGTCTTGCCGGCGGCCTCCAGCGTGCCGACCAGCGGGAAGGAGAGCTTGCCGCTGGCATCGACCTGCACTTCCTTAGCGCTCAGATCGGGAATGCCGAAAACGGTGATGTTTAATTCATCGAACGGCCCGATATAATAAGCGCGCGCCGCCGAGGCCATGTCGGTCGGTCCCGGCGTCGGCAGTTCAGTATCGGCGACGCGCGTCACGCCTGCGATGGGCTGATGATCACGGGATGCGCAGGCCGACAGTGACGCGAAACACAGCAACGCTAACAGCCGGGACATTGAATTCCTCGAAAATCTCGACACCACGGATCGTCAATCCGTTCCTTGGTCGTGCGCAGGCGCCGTAGCGCCAAGCCTTATCCAAAGGCAAGCCACAACCGCCAACGCAAGAAGGCTGGGTACGCGCAGCGGATAATCAACGCTACTGCCGATCCCGAACGCCAGCAACATGACAATTCCCGTCCATCCCCATGCGCGATCGGGAAGAAGCCGCCGCCGGATGATCATCACCGCGCCCGAGCGTGCGACCCAGGCCAGTGTCAGAAGTAATAGCAAGATACCGGGCGCCCCCATCGTGAACGGTATCTCCAACCAGTCATTATGTGCGTGATTTGAATAGGTTGGGCGCAGATCCTGATCGGGTTCGATCAGTTTGTAGGCGACCTCGTAGGTGCCGGGCCCGGGCCCGAAGGGCGCGAATCGGGCCAAATGGTCGAAGACGACCGGCCAGACCTTGAACCGAAGTTCCTGATCGCCGCCGGGATTGGTGAGCCGGGCGAGTGTTTCCGCGCGGGATGAGAGGGTGGCCCAAAGCACGATCGCCGCAAGCACCATGATCGCGGTGGCCAGGGCGATGCGGATGCCCGGCGCTAGGGTGGCAAACTTCCGCTCGGCAGCCATGGCGTATAGAAACGGGAGAGAGACCAGAACGCCGATCGTCGCGGCAAGGCCGCCGCGCGAGCCGATGACCAGCAGCATCGGCAGGATGAGACATGCCAGCAGCAGCGCAACAAAGGGCCGACGCTGGCTGGTGACGTGTCTGCGGCGTTGCCCCGCAATGGTTCGAATGGCGGGACCGGAGGCGGCATAGGTCGCGATGACGGCCAGTACCGATGCGAGAAAGACGGCGTGATGGTTGCGGTTGGCGAATAACCCGACCGCCGCGCCATTGGTTGTCGACCGATAGAGATAAAGCGGCCCGTCGGATGGCCCCAGCATCTGCGCCACGGCGAGCATGCAACTCACCAGCGCCCCGATCATGACGACCGGCGCCAACCCGCGCAACTCGTCATCGGTCAAGCATAGCCCGTTCACCAGGATCGATGCCGGGACGAACAGCGCGAACAGCGCATTGCCGGTCAGCACCGGCGAGATAGACAGTGGGCGGTATACGTCTCCGAGACCGGCGACATGATCGACCCTGACGATGGCATCACGACCGGGTAGACCCTGCCACCAGGCAGGCGGAAGGGGAACGAGATACAGCGCGACGACAAGGAAGGTTGCCGCCATGAAACCCAACATCGTCCGCGCCGTCCGCTGTCGAAGCGCGGGGAGCTGCCACAAGCCATAGAAGGTCGCGATGACCGCAACGGGCCGTAGAAACGGCAGGCTGAGATTATCGAAACGGGAACTGCCGCCCAACAGGAGATAGAAGAGCAACAGTCCGGACGTTATGATGAAGGCGGACGATGCCTTCGGCACAGTTGCCCCGAACAGGCGGCGCCCCGCTTTGTGTCTACCCGCGGTAAGCGACGTCATTCGGGTACCGGCATGGCAAGGGTTCGCTGTCTCGAAGCAAGAAGATGGCTGGTGGCTTGGTCAATGCGATCCGGCCCACCGCCGGCGATGGCCTCGCCGTATGACATGGCGAGTAGCTAGCATATGCGTGGAGGCCGTTCAATGACGGCGCTTGGGGAAGGCGGTGACCATGGTCGCTTGCCCGCGACACCCCTCCCCATTTCCTACTCCAAAGCACGAACTCTGCCCCTTTCTCCTCCCCCGCGCCCTACTGCACGGCTGCGGCCCTCCCCAAAAATTCATGCTCTCGAGTAGGAAATCGCGACGATGACCCGTCCCCTCGCCAAGCCCGCCAAACCCGTGCCGCAGCGCGACCTGTTCCAGTTCGACAGCCCGCTGACCCGCGAGATGCGGGGGGAGCGGCCGCTGATGGCCTTTCCCTTCTTCGCGCTCAGTAAGAATGCCTGTATGAAGCCGCTCAGCTACGAGCACGCCAATGTCTCGATCGAGGTACGCCCCTCGGCCAACGGCGTCGCCACCATCTACGACAAGGAGATCGTCCTCTACATCGCCAGCCTGATGGCCGCGAAGATCGAGGCGCGGGACGAAGGGCGCAGGATTTCGTCTTTACCGCGCACGACCTGTTCTCGGTCACCGGCGCCAACCATTCGGCGCGTTCCTATGCCCGGCTGTCCGAGGCGCTGGAGCGGCTGCAGGGGACGCGGATCAAGACCAATATCGAGGCAGGCGGTGATGGCGAGGAGGGCTTGTTCTCCTGGCTGTCGCAGGCGCGGCTGCATTATTCGCGCACCTGCACCGGCGAGCGCCGGCTGAAGGCGGTCAAGGTCAGGCTGTGCGGCTGGCTCTACCGCGCGATCCTGCGCGACCGCCCAGTGCTCGACTATGCCGCCGCCTATTTCCAACTCGGCCCGATCGAGCGGCGGATCTATGAGGTCGCGCGCCACCGCGGACAAGGACGGGCGGCTGGAGGCGGACCTGGCCACCTTCCGCCTCCTGGTCGGCTATCAGAACCCGCTGCCCAATTCCCGGACCGCGATGCGCACAATCGCGGGCGCCGGCGGCATCCCCCAACTATCGGGTCGAGCTAATCGAGGACGCCGGCGATCCGGCCCCCTCCCCCGCCACTGCCGGGCGCGGGGTAAGCGTGGCGTGGAGACCGCGAATTATGCGGCTTGGTCGGCGGATCTACCGGCGGCATCCAGTTCCACGGCATGAGTTCGTCCCAGCGGCTGGCTGGCCAATCGCCTGCGACCCTGGCGATGACATCGGCGATATAGGCGTGCGGGTCGACGCCGTTGGCCTTGCAGGTCTGAATGACAATGTAGATGGCCGCGGCACGCTCGCGGTCTGCGCGCGAGCCGGCGAACAGCCAGTTGCGGCGTCCCACAGCGATGCCGCGCAGCGCACGCTCCGCGATGTTGTTGTCGATCTCCAGGCGTCCATCGCCGAGGAAGCGCGACAGCGCCGGCCATCGCTTGGTGCCATAGGAGATGCCCCGGGCCATGTCGGACCTGGATGACATGCGGCGCAAGCCGGCGTCGAGTACCTCGCGCAAGGCGTCGACCAGCGGTCGACTTTTCTCCTGTCGGGCTCGCATCGCACGTCGGGTGGTTGGCCGCGGACCTGAGCCTCGAAGCGTAAAGCGCGCCGATCCGCTCGAGGATGTCGGTGGTCAGCGGCGTGGGCGAGCGCTCGTGCAGATCGAAGACCCTGCGCCGGAAATGCGCCCAGCACGCAACCTCGGTGACGCCGATGCGGTACAGCCCGTCATAGCCCGCATAGGCATCCGCCTGGAGAAAGCCGCAAAAGCCGGCGAGATGCGCCATCAGGTGCGCAGCCGTGCGGTCTGGGGTGAAGCGATACCAGGTCGCACGCGGTGCCGTGCCGCCGGACGCCCAGTCGTCTGCGGCATACACCCATAACCGCCTGGTGGCGGTTTTGTCCCGGCCGGGGTCGAGCACCGGCACGGGCGTGTCGTCGGCATGGATCTTATCGGCCTTGAGCAACTCGTCATGGATGCGCGTGGTGATGGGGGCGAGGAGTGCCGCGGCCTGTCCGGTCCAGCCCGCCCGCGTCGAACGGTCGATGTCGAGCCCTTGCGCGGCCATCATCTCTGCCTGGCGGTGGAGCGGCAGATGGTGGTCGAACTTCGAGACGACAACATGCGCCAGCGTCGCGAAGGTCGCCTTGCCCCATGCTGACGGTCGAGCAAAAGCGGCGCAACTATACGCTCGCCGAGCTCGCCGGGGTGACCGAGAGCGCGATCAAGGCGCGTCGGCGGCAATTGCGAGCGCTCGGGCTCGTCGCCGCGCACGGCCGGCGCACCGGGCGCCGCGACGCGAACGGGATCATCACCAGCGGCTATGGCCTCGACCTCTCGCCGCTGCGGGTTCGCTTCGCCGAGCTTCACGCGCTGGCCGAGGCGCAGACCGAGCAGTCGCGGCTGTTCAGGGAAGGGCGGATGGGACGTTGGCGGAGGTTTCGAGCGCGTCCGGGGTGACGGTCCGGGTTTGAACGTCGAACCCGCCTAAGCCGGCAGGTCGATCGCCACCACCAGCCCGGGGGCGGCGTCGCCCAGCCGCACCGTGCCGCCGTGCAGCCGCGCCACCGCCGCGACCAGCGACAGGCCCAGCCCCGCGCCGGTGCCGCCGCGCGCCGTATCGAGCCGGCCGAAACGGCGCAGCGCGGCGTCGCGGTCGGCCGGCGCGATCCCGCTGCCTTCGTCGGCGACCGATACGGTGACCCGATCCTCGCCGGCATCCAGCGCGAGCGTGATCGTGCCGGCGCCGTATTTCAGCGCATTGTCGACCAGATTGCCCAGCGCCTGCCCCAAAAGCTCGCGGTGCAGCGGCAGCGTGGCGGGGGCGGCG
>NZ_LSJO01000451.1:0-5182 GCF_001556735.1 Sphingomonas sp. CCH9-F2
CCCGACGACCTGCCGTTCGATCCCGCGCGGCTGCGCCGCCCGGTGCGGATGATGCTGGCGCCTGCCATTGCCGGCGTGCTGGCGGTCGGCGCGGCGGCGGTGGCGCCGGCGACCAGCGCGAGCATCGCGGCGCGCGCGCTGGCGATGCCGCACCGCATCGCGTTGCCCGATGTGGCGGGATGGCAGCGCGTTGCGCCGGCGGCGGGCGCGGCCGCATGGGCACCGTGGCATCCGGGCGCGGACCATCATCTGTTCGCGCGCTACGGCGATGCGCGAGGGCAGGCGGTCGATTGGGCGCTGGCGGCCTATGCCGGGCAGGGCGAGGGGCGCAAGCTGGCGGCGTTCGGCACCGGTGCGCTGCGGCAGGGGGACCGCTGGATCCGCGTCGCCGATTTGCCGGCGATCGACGGCGGCCATGCGATGCGGATCGTCACCCGATCGGGCGGGGGCGGCGGCACCGTGGAGCGGATCGTCGTCACATGGTATCGCGTCGGCTGGACCGTGACCGGAGACGACAGAAGCGTGAAATGGGCGACGATGGCCGACCGGCTGCGCGGCGGCACGCAGACCGCGGTGGCGATGCATCTGTCGGCGGTGGTGCGCCCCGATGCGGGCGGCGTTCCCGCGGCGGTGGCGGCGATCCGCGCGTTTCGCGCCGCGATCGGCCCGGTCGGTCCGGCAGTCGACCGGATCGTGCGGCCGGCCTACTGACATGTGCGGAATCGCCGGGCTGTTCTACCCCGCCACGCCCAAGCCGGTCGATCCGGCGCGGGTGGCGGCGATGGCCGATGCGATGGCGCACCGCGGCCCCGATGGCGCGGGGGTGTGGACCGCGCCGGGCGTCGGCCTGGCGCACCGCCGGCTGTCGATCATCGACATCGCCGGATCGCCGCAGCCTATGGCGAGCGCCGACGCGCGCCACGCGATCGTCTTCAACGGCGAGATCTACAATTACCGCGAATTGCGCGCCGAGCTGATCGAGCGTGGCTGCGTGTTCCGCAGCGATGGCGATACCGAGGTGTTGCTGCACGGTTATGCCCAATGGGGGCCGGCGCTGCTCGACCGGCTGGTCGGGATGTTCGCCTTCGCGATCCACGATGCCGCGACGCAGACGCTGTTCGTCGCGCGCGACCGGCTGGGGGTGAAGCCGCTCCATTATGTCGAGCTGGCGGATGGCGCGCTGGCGTTCGCGTCGGAGCTGAAGGGGCTGCTGGCGCATCCGCTGCTGCGCCGTGCGCCGGACATACGCGCGGTCGAGGATTATCTGGCGTTCGGCTACGTCCCCGACGACGCCTGTATCGTCGCGGGGGTGGGGAAGCTGCCGGCGGGGCATTTCCTGCTGGTCGAGCGCGGGCGGCCGGTGCCCGCGCCGCGGCGCTGGTGGGACGTCAGCTTCGCCGATCGCGCGCGGGGTGGCACCGCGGCGCTGGAGGAGGAATTGCTGGCGCTGATGCGCGAGGGCGTGCGCTCGCGGATGGTCGCCGACGTGCCGCTGGGCGCGTTCCTGTCGGGCGGCGTGGACAGTTCGGCGGTCGTCGCGCTGATGGCGGAGGCGAGCCGGCAGGCGGTGAAGACCTGCACGATCGGCTTCGACGAGGCGGGGCATGACGAACGCGGCTATGCCGCGCAGGTGGCGCAGCGGTTCGCGACCGCGCACCACGAACGGGTGGTGCGATCGGGCGACGTCGCGCTGATCGACACGATCGTCCACGCCTTCGACGAACCGTTCGCGGATGCCTCCGCGCTCGCGACTTATCAGGTGGCGGCGCTGGCCCGCGAGACGGTGACGGTGGCGCTGTCGGGCGACGGCGCGGACGAGGCGCTGGCCGGATACCGCCGTCACCGCTTCCAGCATGCCGAGGAGCGGGTGCGCGGGATCGTCCCTGCCGCATGGCGCGCGCCGCTGTTCGGGACGCTGGGGCGCGCCTGGCCGAAGGCGGACTGGGCGCCGCGCCCGCTGCGCGCGAAGACCACGCTGCTGGCGCTCGCGGGCGACGGGGCGGAGGGCTATGCGCGCGCCGTGGGGGTGACCACGCCCGAACTGCGCGCGGCGCTGTTCACCGATGCGGCCAAGCGCGCGCTGTCAGGGCACCGGGCGGAAGACCGCTATGTCGCGGCGATGCGCGATGCGCCGGCGCGCGACGCGCTGGACCGCGCGCAATATGCCGACCTGAAGATCTGGCTGCCCGGCGATATCCTGACCAAGACCGACCGGACCAGCATGGCGGTATCGCTGGAAGCGCGCGAGCCGTTGCTGGACCACCGGCTGATCGAATTCGCCGCGCGGCTGCCGGTGGGGATGCGGCTGCGCGGCGGGCAGGGCAAGTGGCTGATGAAGAAGGCGATGGAGCGCTATCTGCCGCGCGAGATCCTGTACCGGCCGAAGATGGGGTTCGTGACCCCGGTGAGCGCGTGGTTCCGGGCCGCGCTGGCGGAGGAGGCTGCGGGGCTGGCGCGATCGCGCACGCTGGCGGACACCGGCTGGTTCGACCTCGACCGGGTGGCGCGGCTGGCGGAGGCGCACCGCCACGGGCGCGAGGAACATGGGCGGACGCTGTGGCAGTTCGTCATGCTCGAGCGGAGCCTGACGCGGCTGTTCGGGTAGCGGCGGGCGCGCGACGATCGAGGGGATCGCGCCGGGGGGCGTGATGCGGCGGGAGGCCCCAGCCTGCGCTGGGGCGACGCGGGTCCGGGCGGCGCGGCTCAGCGTTTCCTTGCCGCCTTGCCGACCGGGACGAAGCGGATCGCCTGTCCGCCGCCGGGGGCGAGTGCGATGGTCAGCCGGTCGCCGCGGCGGACCGTCTTCGTCTCCACCGTCATCGCGTGGCGCGCGGCGGTGCGATAGTCGGCGCCGGGGCCGTCGCGGTAGATCTCGGCGGTATAGGCGCGTCCGGCATCGAGGAAGTCGAGCGCGACGGTGAAGCTGCGCGCTTCCTCATCGCCCACCGATCCCAGAAACCAGTCGTCGGCCCCCTTCTTGCGCCGGACGACGGTGGCATAGTCGCCGACTTCGCCGTTCAGGACGCGCGTCTCGCTCCAGTCGGTCGGCACCGCGCGCAGGAACGGCAGCGTGGCGGGATATTGTGCGTAGGCCTCCGGCGTGTCGGCGACCATCACCACGGGGGAGTAGATGACGACGTAATTGGCCAGCTGCTTGGCCAGCGTAGAGGGGATGTCGCTGTCATCCGACCCCTTCAGGCTGACGATGCCGGGGGTGAAGTCCATCGGCCCGCCCAGCAGCTGGGTGAAGACGAGGTTCGCTTCATGCTCTGGCGGGTTCTTGTCCTGCCAGCTCATATATTCCATCCCGCGCCCGCCCTCACGCGCGACCCAATTGGGCCAGGTGCGGCGCAGCCCGGTGTCCTTGACCGGTTCGTGGCTGTCGATGGAGACATGATATTTCGCGGCGGTTTCAACGACGCGGGCGTAATGGTTCACCATCCACTGCCCTTCGTGCCATTCGCGATGCTGCGACCCGTCGGGGTCGACGCGCTCGATCTGCCCGGCGTCGGTGACATAGCCGGTCTTGACCACCGGGATGCCGTGGTCGGCAGCATATTTGAACGCGCGGTCCAGCTGCCCATCGTAATGGCTGGCGGAGCCGCCGGTTTCGTTGTGCCCGATCAGGTACACGCCCTTCGCCTTGGCATAGCGTTGCAGTTCGGCGGCGTCGAAATCCTCGGTCGGCTGGTCGAACTGCATGTCGTTGCCGTTGCCGAACCAGTCGCCGTCCCAGCCGACGTTCCACCCCTCGACCAGCACGCCGGGGATGCCGTTGGCGGCGGCGAAGTCGATGTAGCGTTTGACGTTGGCGGTCGTCGCGCCGTGCTTGGCCCCGCGCGACCACGTCCATTTGCCGGTGATCATGTTCCACCACACGCCGACGAACTTGCCGGGGCGGATCCACCAGGATGTGTCGCCCAGCTTGTTCGGCTCGTTGAGGTTCAGCTCGATCCGGCTGGCGGCGTAGAGGCCCGCCGCATCGTCGGCGATCGCGATCGTGCGCCACGGCGTGGAGAAGCCCGCAGCACGCGATACCGAGGCGGCGGCCGATCCGGGCGTCAGGTCGGCGATGAAGGCATTGGGGCGATCCGAGCGGCGCAGGTTCATCGCGGCATAATCGACCAGCGCGGCTTCGTGGATGGCGATATGCGTGCCGCTGGCCAGCTTCACCGTCATCACCGTCTGCGCGGTGCCGACGCCGTCGAGCGGGGTCTTGCGGTAGCGATATTCCTCGCGGTTCCACAGATAGGCGGGCTTCCACCACGCGGTGCCCGGTTCGGCGAAGGCGAATTCGGTCAGCTCGCCGGCGATGTTGGCCTGTTTCAGATGGGCCTGCGCGGGCAGGGTGTAGCGGAAGCCGACGCCGTCGTCGAAGATGCGGAAGGTGACGCCGATCTCGCGCTGCAGCCGGGTCGCCTCGCGCAGGCGGACGGTCAGTTCGTTGTGGCGATCGCGGATCGTCTCCCATTCGCCCCACGGCTGGCGCCAAGTCGTGTCGGCGCGATCGCGCGACGTGTCGACCAGCGCGAGCGCGCGGTCGATCTTCGGCGCGTCGGTGAACAGGAAGCCCAGCCGGCTGTCGTTGAGGATCGCGCGCCCGTCACGCGCGACCGCATAGCTGGCGCGCCCTTCGCCATCGAGCGAGACGGTGACGGTGATGCGCCCGTCGGGGGATGCACCCTTCGCCACCACCTGCGTCTTCGGGCGGTTCGCCAGATCGTCCTGCGCGGCGGCGGGAGGCGCCAGCGTGATCGCGGCCAGCGTCAGCAGGGCCGGCATGGTGATACGGCGGGTCATCGTCGCTCCTTTGGAATCCTCTCGCGCGACAACGCCTATACCGGTGCGCGCCGGGCGGGGAGCGAAATCGGACCGCCCGACGCGGACGGCGGCCGATCCCGCCGGCCGTCGGCCTGCCGGATCAGGGGGCGACCACCGAACAGGCGATACCCGCCTTCGTGCAGGCGCGCTGTGCATCGGCGCGTGAGGCGAAGCCGGTCGCCTGAAGCCGGGTGAGGCCGCCCGCGCGGACGTAATCGGCGCGGCCGCCGACGCGCGCGCCGACCTGCGACCAGAGCGCGCGCGCGTTGGCGGCGTCGCGGAACGCGCCGAGCTGGATGCGCCAGGCGCCACCGGCGGGTTTGGCGGCGGATTTGGCGGCAGGCTTGGCGGCGGGCTTGGG
>NZ_LSJO01000452.1:0-527 GCF_001556735.1 Sphingomonas sp. CCH9-F2
GGCGCGACGTGGCGGAGGCGATGCTGGCGGCGGGGGACCATGCGTGGAACGGCGGGATCTTCCTGTTCCGCGCCGATGCCTTCGTTGCCGCGCTGGCGCGGTTCGCGCCCGACATGCTGGCGGCGGTGCGCGCGTCGCTGGACGCCGCGCGGCGCGAGGGCGCGCGGGTGTGGCCGGATGCCGATGCGTTCGCGGCATCGCCGTCCGATTCGATCGACTATGCGGTGATGGAAAAGGCCGACCGGGTCGCGGTGGTGCCGGTGGCGATGGGGTGGAGCGACGTGGGCAGCTGGGACGCGCTGCACGCGATCAGCGAGGGCGACGCGCAGGGCAATGTCGTCAGCGGCGACGTGGTGGCGCTGGACGCGGCGAACTGCCTGGTGCGGGCCGAGGGCGTGCGCGTCGCGATCGCCGGGGTCAGCGACCTGATCGTGGTGGCCAGCGGTTCCGACGTGCTGATCGTCCCGCGCGGGCGCAGCCAGGACGTCAAATTGCTGCTGGATGCGATGAAGAAATAAGCCTCAGCC
>NZ_LSJO01000453.1:0-3243 GCF_001556735.1 Sphingomonas sp. CCH9-F2
CGCGGCCGCCCTTGTCGTAACCCATAACCCTGTTCGTCTTCCCGGTCCGCCCGAACGATTGCATCGAGGCCACGCGCAGGACGGCGAACGCGGCTCCCCGGGCGCAGATGACAATCGCGCCTCATCCTATCCATAGCCGATCCGATCACGCCCGGCGAATCGTTTTGCGCATCTTTTCGTGTCCGGACGTCGATTTTGGTCGCAACGATCGCAACTTGGGCACAATTCATCGCACGTCGCACCGGCCCCGCCCCGCTCATGCCGCAATCGCGCCGCCGGTGACGTGAAGCGTTGAGCCGCGCGCCCGGCCCCGCTAGAGCGCGATCATGGCCGTATTTTTTCACGAAGAAGACCTGCCGGGCGACGTGTTCGCCCCCGGCGCCGCGATCGCGGTGGATACCGAGACGATGGGGCTGATCACCCCGCGCGACCGGCTGTGCTTGGTCCAGCTGTCCGACGGGCTTGGCGACGAGCATCTGGTGCGCTTCGGCCCCGGCAGCGATTATGCCGCGCCGGTGCTGCGCGCGGTCCTGGCCGATCCGGGGCGGTTGAAGCTGTACCATTTCGGCCGATTCGATATCGCCGCGATCCGCCACTACCTGGGCGTCGTCGCCGCGCCGGTCTATTGCACCAAGATCGCGTCGCGGCTGGTGCGCACCTACACCGATCGCCACGGGCTGAAGGAGCTGGTGCGCGAGTTGCTGGGGCAGGACATTTCCAAGCAGCAGCAATCGTCCGACTGGGGCGGCCCGGACCTGTCGGAGGCGCAGCGCGACTATGCCGCGTCGGACGTCCGCTACCTCCATCGCCTGCGCGAGGAACTGGACCGGCGGCTGTCGCGCGAGGGGCGGACCGCGGTGGCGCAGGCCTGTTTCGATTTCCTGCCGGCGCGCGCGGAACTGGATCTGGCCGGCTGGCCGGAGACAGACATCTTCGCGCATGTCTGACGTGGCGGCGCGATCGCGGTCGGCGCGGCAACGCTGGGCGCTGCCCGGCGGGCGGCACGACCATGTGATCGCCACCGCCAACTGGCTGCTGCCGGTGTCGATCGGCGTGCTGGCCGCGTTCCTGGTGCTCGCCCCGCTGACGATGGGGGGCGAATCGTCGTTCGTGCTCGACAAGAACAAGGTCGAGGTGGCCAAGGAACGGATGAAGATCGAGGCCGCGCGCTATCGCGGCACCGATGGCAAGGGGCAGCCGTTCGAGCTGGACGCCGGCTCCGCGGTGCAGAAAAGCTCCGCCGAACCGATCGTTCGCATCCAGGACCTGGCCGCCGCGATCCGCCTGTCGGACGGCCCCGCGACGGTGAAGGCGCCGTCGGGCCGCTACGACATGGACACCGAACAGGTGAAGGTGGACGGGCCGATCGCGGTGCGCGGGCCGAACAATTACGCACTCGACACGCAGGATGCGGTCGTCGACCTGAAGACGCGCCAGCTTCAATCGACCGGCGCGGTGACCGGCACCGTGCGCCAGGGGACGTTCAGCGCCAATTCGATGCGCGCGGACCTCGAATCGCGTACCGTGCGGCTGGACGGCAATGCGCGCTTGCGGATCGACCCGCGAGCGACGAAATAGCCCGCCATGCGCCACGCCGCCTTCCTGATCCTCGCGCTCGCTGCTGCGGCGCCGGCCACGGCGCAGACGCGCCACGACACCAACGCGCCGGTCAACGTCGCGGCGGACCATATCGAGTTGCAGGATCGCGCCAACCGCGCGGTCTTCGCGGGCAACGTGCAGGTCCAGCAGGCGGAAATGACGCTGCGCGCACAGCGTATCGTGCTGACCTACACCGGGCAGATCGAGGGCGGGAATCCGCAGATCTCGCGCATGGACGCCAGCGGCGGGGTGACGGTGATCCGCCCGGACCAGACCGCGCGCAGCCAGTTCGCGGTCTATGACCTCAACCGCCGCATTATCACCATGCTGGGCGCGGTGCGGCTGACGCAGGGCGGCAGCACGGTCAACGGCGGGCGGCTGACCATCAACCTCGATTCGGGGCGCGCGGTGATCGACGGATCGTCGGTCGCGGGCGGGGGCAGCGGCGCGAACGGCGTCCAGCCGGCTCCCAACGGGCGGGTCACCGGCACGTTCGCGGTGCCCAAACGCAACAACTGACCGGCAAGACGGCGCGGTACGGCACGTCGGGGCTATGCCGCGCGCGCGCCATCATGCATGAATCCTGCCAAGGCGCCGTGCCCGCACGCCGCCGCCCGTTGTGACGTGAGGCCGTACGCCGATGGATGTGATGACCACCCCGCTCGATCAGGTCGAGGCGATCCACGAGGCGCCCGTCGCGGACGGGCTGCAGGTGGTGTCGATCGCCAAGAGCTATGACAAGCGCGTCGTGCTGACCGACGTGTCGGTATCGGTCGGGCGCGGCGAGGTGATCGGGCTGCTCGGCCCCAATGGCGCGGGCAAGACGACCTGTTTCTATTCGGTGATGGGGCTGGTGAAGCCCGATTCGGGCCGCATCATGCTGGATGGGCACGATATCACCGGCCTGCCGATGTACCGCCGCGCGATCCTCGGCCTTGGCTATCTGCCGCAGGAAACGTCGATCTTCCGCGGGCTGACGATCGAGAAGAACATCCTGACCGTGCTCGAACTGGCCGAGCCGGATGCGGCGGCGCGCGCCGAGAAGCTGGAGAAGCTGCTGGGCGAATTCGGGCTGACGCGGCTGCGCGATGCGCCGGCAATGGCGCTGTCGGGCGGCGAGCGGCGCCGCGCCGAGATCGCGCGCGCGCTGGCCGCCGATCCGTCGATCATGCTGCTGGACGAACCGTTCGCGGGAATCGACCCGATCTCGATCGCGGACATCCGCGACCTGGTGTGCCAGCTGAAGGAGCGCGGGATCGGCGTGCTCATCACCGACCACAATGTGCGCGAGACGCTGGACATCGTCGACCGCGGCTACATCATCTACGACGGCAAGGTACTGTTCACCGGCAGCCCGGACGAGCTGGTCCGCGACGAGAACGTGCGCCGCTTGTACCTGGGCGAGGGCTTCACGCTCTAGCCGCATGGCCCGGCCGCTCGCCTCCCACAGCCCCCGCCCCGCATGAGCCTCGCGCCGCGCCTCGACCTGCGCCAGTCGCAATCGCTGGTGATGACGCCGCAGCTGCAGCAGGCGATCAAACTGCTGACGCTGTCCAACCTCGAGATCGAGGGGGTGATCGCCGAGGAGATCGAGAAGAACCCGCTGCTGGAGACCGCCCCCGCGGCCGGCGACGCCCCCACCAC
>NZ_LSJO01000454.1:0-935 GCF_001556735.1 Sphingomonas sp. CCH9-F2
GAATGGCACTGCCGTTCCTGCTGGGCACGATGCTGGGCGTGACCAACCTCGTCGGCTGGGCGCTCCTGCCGCGACTGGCGCGGGGCGCCGGCGGTTATGCCCGCTACACCATGGTCAGCAAACTGGCACTGGGCCTTGCCGGACTGGCAATGACCGCGGCCCTTGCCGGGCAGAGCAGTTTCACGGTCACGGGGCTTATGATCCTCGCTGGCGGGACGGCCGCCGGGTGCCTCTCCGCCGCACTGCTGCTGCTGCCAGCCGCCTTGACAAGTCGGCTGGCGCACGGCGCAACAGGCCGATGACCGATCGCTTCGCCGGCACCTTCCCTTCCCCTTTCCTGCGCGCCGACGGTCTGCGAACCGCAACCGCCAATGAGCGCGTCGTCCTGTCGCTGCTGTCGCGGCGCGGCGCCGCCTCGCGCGCCGAACTCGCCCGTGTCACCATGCTGGCCCCCCATTCGGTGGGGCGGCTGATCGAGCCGCTGCTCGACCGCGGGCTGGTGATGGAAGGCACGCCGGAAATCGCCGGTCGCGGCAAGCCCGGCGCACCGCTGCGTCTCAACCCCGATGCCACCTTCTCGGTCGGGATATCGGTGATGACCGATGCCGTGACCCTGGTGCTGGTCGATTTCGCCGGTGCGATCCGCGCACGCGCTTCAGCACCATTGGAGCAGTCCGATTTCGCGGCGGGCGCGCGACAGATCGCTGCGATGATCGCCGACGCGATTACCGAAGCCGGTCTGGATCCGGCGCGCCGGCTGGGCATCGGTTGCGGCGTCACCGGCTATTTCATCGGCGACGGCGCGCGGCTCAATCCGCCCACCCCGCTCGATTCCTGGGCGCTGCTCCCCCTCGACACGCTGCTGGCCGAGGCGCTGGGCGGTCCGGTATGGGTCGACAATGACGGCAATGTCGCGGCGGTCGGCGAAGCGATAC
>NZ_LSJO01000455.1:0-723 GCF_001556735.1 Sphingomonas sp. CCH9-F2
GCATCGTAATCGCGAACCTTCCGCATCGGCTTTACCTTTCCGCGCACTATCTGGCAGCACCTTAGCGCACCCAGTATGCGGGTAAAGCGAGATCGACCAAGAAGCACCAGCAAGTCAGTCACGAGAAGCGCAGCGGATTGTGAGTGCGCGCTTATACGTCGTTGCCGACGTGCGCTCAGAAGTGCAATAAGCGGGGCGTCATGGCGATCTACCACTTCTCCGCCAAGGTTGTCAGCCGCGCGAACGGATCGAGCGCCGTCGCGAGCGCCGCCTATCGTTCCGCGTCCGAGTTACATGACGATCGGCTAAACCGCGATCACGATTTCAGCAACAAGGCGGGCGTGACCCACTCCGAGATCATGTTGCCGGAAGGCGCGCCGGAGCGTTTAAACGACCGCGCGACCTTGTGGAACGAGGTGGAGGCGGGGGAGAAGCGCAAGGACGCGCAGCTTGCCCGCGAGGTGGAGTTTTCCATTCCCCGTGAGATGAACGAGAAGCAGGGCGTCGCGCTGGCGCGGGATTTTGTGAAGACGCAGTTTGTTGATCGCGGGATGGTCGCGGACCTCAATGTGCATTGGGACAAGGCGAAGGACGGCACCCCGAAGCCGCACGCGCATGTCATGCTGGCGATGCGCGACGTGGGCCCGGAGGGGTTCGGCCAGAAGAATCGCGACTGGAACTCGACCGAGCTGTTGAAGGACTGGCGCGAGGCGTGGAGCGCGC
>NZ_LSJO01000456.1:0-1061 GCF_001556735.1 Sphingomonas sp. CCH9-F2
CGGCGCGCGCGTCGCGCAGGATTTCGACACCGCCCTTGATGGCGATGATGGCGGTGGCGAAGCCGACCAGCAGGTCCGGCCAATTGGTACCCAACCACAGCACCAGCACGCCGGCGATCAGGATGCCGCCGTTGGAAATGAAGTCGTTGAAGCTGAAGGTGGTTGCGGCCCGGAGATTGACGTCCGGATCCTTGAGGCGCTGGAGCAGCCGCAGGCAGAGGTAATTCACGACGCCGGCGATCGCGGACATGACCATCATGGTAGGTCCGATGGGCTCGCTGCCCTGCACGTAGCGCCGTCCGACATCGATCAAGATGCCGCCCGCGAAGATCAGCAGCATGACGCCCGAAGCGACCGCGGCGCGTGTCTTCCATGTCTGGCCCCGGGTGAGCGCCACAAGGCTCAGCGCATACACAGCCGTATCGGACAGGTTGTCGACGCCGTTGGCGATCAGCGCGCTCGAGTCCGCGAAGAAGCCGGAAACGAAGAAGCCCGCAGCGATCGCCGCGTTCAGCAGCAGATCCACAGTGTGCGGCGCTCCTGCCCGCCATTGTTGTCGTTGCCCGGGATCATCCCATCATCTCCTCAAGTGTCAGCAGGGCCAGGAAGCCGACGAAAAACATCGAGCTGATGAGCGGGGTGTCGGGTTTCTCGTGCGCCTCGACCAGCAACTCCTCCGTGACGAGGTAGAGCAGCGCCATCAGCCCGAAGCTGAGGAAGCCGGCGATCATCACCGGCGACAGCGCGGCGACCGGCACGGCAGCGAGCGCGCCGATCGGCAGCAGCAGGGCCAATGCCGAGACGATCACGATGATGCGCAAGCGCGAGCGATAGGTTTCCGCCAGCTCGTCGGTCAGCGTCAGTCCCAGAAATAACACTTCCAGAGTGAGCGCGATCGTCAGCAGGAGACCTGCCTTCTCGCCCGCCACGAAAGCGAGGCCGAGCACCAGGCCGTCGACCAGAATGTCGATGCCGATCGCGGCGAGTAGCGCCATCAGCCCCTTGAAGCGGGCCTCAAGAGCCTTGAGCCCCAGCATGGTCGCGACGCCCGCCGCCCCGCC
>NZ_LSJO01000457.1:0-14340 GCF_001556735.1 Sphingomonas sp. CCH9-F2
GCGTGCGGGCTGGGCGATCGCGCTGGCGGCGGTGCCGGCGCTGGCCGCAACGCTGCTGCTGCATCCCGCCGCTGTTCGCGCGGAGCCGGGCGGCGTGCCGGGTGCCGAGCCGTTCGGCGCGGCGCGGCTGGCGGCGCTTCGCGCGGAGGGGCGGCCGGTGTTCGCCTATTTCACCGCCGACTGGTGCCTGACGTGCAAGGTCAACGAAAAGGCGGCGATCGAAACCGCCACCGTCGCCGACGCCTTCGCCAAGGGAAAGGTCGCGGTGCTGGTCGGCGACTGGACCGACGGCGATCCGGCGCTGGGCCGCTTCATCGAGGCGCACAACCGCGCCGGCGTGCCGCTGTACCTGTGGTACCCGAAGGGCGCGGCCACCCCGCGCGTCCTGCCGCAGGTGCTGACGCCCGCGATGCTGGCCTCCTTACCGTCCGGCGGGTGACGTGCGCATTTCCCTTGTGCGGTGCATCAAAGTGACGCAGCATGCGGCGAAATCGCCACACAAGCGTTACGAGGGCCGATGGGGACACAGGCGTTCGATGAAATCATGGGGGCGGGCGGCCAAGACGGCGCGCGCCCCGAGCTGGCCGATCTTTGCCGCTGGCTGGACGAAACGCCTCCCGACGAGTTGCGCCGACGACAGCATTCCGCCGAAACCACTTTCCGCCAGCTGGGCATCACCTTCGCCGTCTATGGCGAGAGCGAGGCGAGCGAGCGGATCATCCCGTTCGATATCGTGCCGCGCATCTTCCTGGCCGACGAATGGGAACGGCTCTCCGCCGGGTTGATCCAGCGGGTGGAGGCGATCAACGCCTTCCTGGTCGACATCTATGGCGAGCGCCGCATCCTGAGGGAAGGCGTGCTGCCCGCCGACCTGATCCTGGGCAATCCGCAGTTCCGGCCGGAGGTGGCCGGCATCCGCCCGCCGCACGACGTCTGGGCGCATATCTGCGGCATCGACCTGGTGCGTACCGGGCCGGACGAATTCTTCGTGCTGGAGGACAATGCCCGCACGCCCAGCGGGGTCAGCTACATGCTGGAAAACCGCGAGGCGATGGTGCGGCTGTGCCCGGAGCTGTTCGCGAAATTCCGCGTCGCGGCGGTCGACAGCTATCCCGACATGCTGCTGGAGACGATGAAGTCGGTGGCGCCGCGCGGCTGCGGGCAAAACCCCAATTGCGTCGTCCTGACCCCCGGCCATTACAATTCCGCCTATTACGAACACAGTTTCCTGGCCGATTCGATGGGGATCGAACTGGTCGAGGCGGCCGATCTGGTGGTGGACGACGACGTCGTGTTCATGCGCACCATTGCGGGGCGCGTGAAGGTGGACGTGATCTATCGCCGCGTCGACGACGACTTCCTCGATCCGCTGGTGTTCCGCCCCGATTCGATGCTGGGCGTGCCGGGGCTGATCGCCGCTTATGCCGCGGGCAATGTCGCGATCCTCAACGCGCCGGGCAACGGCATCGCCGACGACAAGGCGATTTACAGCTATATGCCGGAGATTGTGAAATTCTATTCCGGGGGCGCGCCGACGCTGCCCAATGTCGAGACGTATCGCTGCCGCGAACCGGACGCGCTTCGCTACGTCCTCGATCACCTCGACGAACTGGTGGTCAAGCTGGTCGACGGATCTGGCGGCTATGGCATGCTGGTCGGCCCGACCGCGTCGCGCGCCGAGATCGAGCGGTTCCGCGCTGCGCTGATCGCCGAGCCGCATCGCTATATCGCGCAGCCGACGCTGGCGCTGTCGACCGTGCCGACGCTGGTGGAACAGGGCGTCGCGCCGCGCCACGTCGATTTCCGCCCGTTCCTGCTGACGGGATCGCGCGGGGTGCAGGTGGTGCCCGGCGGGCTGACGCGCGTCGCGCTGCGCGAAGGGTCGCTGGTGGTCAATTCGTCGCAGGGCGGCGGCACCAAGGACAGTTTCGTGCTGCTGCCCGAACACGCGCGCGGCGGCGGGATGACGCAGGCGATGGGCGGCATGACCCAGACGATCGGCGGGGGGCTGGCCTGATGCTCAGCCGGACCGCCGCTTCGCTCTACTGGCTGGGGCGCTATGTCGAACGGGCCGATTTCATCGCGCGGCTGGTGGAGGCGACGCTGCGCCTCGACGTGCTGTCGCCGCGATCGGCGGGCGAGGATGCGTGGCGATCCGCGCTGGCGGTCACCGATACCGAGGACGGCTTCGCCGCCAGCGGCGCGGTGCTGGCGCGCGAATCGGTCGCGCGGTTCCTGCTGAGCGATTCAGCGCATCCGGGATCGATCCTGCGCTGCCTGGCGATGGCGCGCGACAATGCCCGCGCGGTGCGCACCGCGCTGACGCGCGAGGCGTGGCAGGCGATCAACGGCGCGTGGCTGATCTTCGACCAGCAGGTGCGGCGGCTCGATTCGAACACCACGCTGGCGGTGGTCGAGGCGGTGAAGGCCGAGACGCGCGGGTTCGAGGGCGCGGTGCACCGGATGCTGCGCAACCAGACCACGCTGTTCATCCGGCTGGGACAGGCGGTGGAGCGCACCGACAATACCGCGCGGCTGCTGGACGTGAAATATCACATCCTGCTGCCCGAGGGTGAGCGCGTCGGCGGCACCGTCGATCGCGACCAGTGGACCACGATCCTGCAAACCGTCAGCGCGGTGACCGCCTATCGCTGGCTGTACAGCGACGGGCTGAACCCTGCCAATGTCATCGACCTGCTGCTGTCGCGCGCCGAGCTGCCGCGCAGCCTGGCCGCGTCGATGGAGGAGACGGTGATCGCGCTCACCGGCCTTGCCAAATCGAGCGGCACGCAAGGGGCGGCGGACCGCATGGCCCGCAACCGCCAGGCGCGCGCCGCGCGCACCCGCACCGGCGACGTGATCGCCGCCGGACTCCACCAGCACCTGCAGGCGCTGATCGTCGAGAACGCCCAGCTTCACGACGCGATCGGCCGGCAATTCAAGTTCCATCACTGACATGCGCCTGTCGATCGACCATCGCACCACCTATCGCTTCACCAAGCCGCAGGGACGGATCGTGCAGCTGCTGCGCGTCACGCCGGGCAATACCCACGACCAGACCGTCGCCGAATGGCACATCTCGGTCGATTGCGACGCGCGGCTGCGCGAACATCGCGACGGCTTCGGCAACCGCACGACGATGCTGTATGCCGAAGGGCCGCTCGACCGGCTGGAGATCGCGGTGTCGGGCGAGGTGGTGACCAGCCATTCCGACGGCGTGCTGCACGGCACGTTCGAGCCGCTGCCCCCCGCGGTGTTCCTGCGCAGCACGCCGGTGACCGATGCGGGCGAGGTGCTGGCCGGGTTCGCCCATCGCATGACCGAGGGGCATTCGCCGCTGGGGGCGTTGCACGCGCTCAACCGCGCGCTGCACGAGCGATTCGCGCTCGACAAGGGGCGGCCGGACCCGGGGCTGACCGTCGACGACGCCTTCGCCCGCGACACCGCGACGCCGCGCGATCTGGCGCAGATGTTCGTCGCCTGCGCGCGCTCGCTCGACATTCCCGCGCGCTACGTCACCGGTTATTGCGACCTGCAGGACGGTCGCCGCCCGACGCCGCACGGCTGGGCCGACGGCTGGGTGGAGGGGATCGGCTGGATCGGCTTCGACCCGACGCTGGCGCTGTCGCCGGAGGAGCACCACGTCCGCATCGCGGTGGCGCTCGACGCCGCGGGCTGCGCCCCCGTCGCCGGATCGCGGCTGGGCGAGGGCGAGGAATGCCTGGACGTCGAGGTGCGCGTCAGCGGGCAATAGCGGCCGGCAGCCCGTCCGGCCTTCGTCATCCCGGCGAGGGCGTTGCGAACCTCTTTTCCGTCATGCCGGACCTGTTCCGGCATCCACCGAACCGCGCACCCACAAGCCGGTGGTCGGGCGGAGCGGAGGACCCCGGAACGGGTCCGGGGCGACGATCGTGCGGGAACGTGCCGCCGCTCCCGTCATCCCAGTGGAAGCTGGGATATTCCCGTTTGCGGGCGCGTCGCCAGGCCGCGGGAGACCCCGGCCTTCGCTGGGGTGACGCATGGGTTCGGGCAACGGCGGCGCCAGCCTATCCCCTCAGCCGGCATCCTCGTCGGACAGCAGTGTCCAGCCGCGCGGGCCGAGCATCTCCATCGGGCGATAGCGCGCCTTGTATGCCATGCGCGGCGATCCCTTCACCCAATAGCCGAGATAGACATAGGGCAGCCCCGCCTCGCGCGTGCGGGCGATATGGTCGAGGATGATGAAATTGCCCAGCGCCGGGCGCGCGTCCTCATCGGTCGCGAAGAAGCTGTAGATCATCGACAGCCCGTCCGCCTGCCGGTCGGTCAGGCAGCAGCCGATCAGCCGCCCCGGCACGCCGCCGCGCCCCGGCTCGCGATATTCGACGATCACCGAATTGACCGGTGATTGTTCGACCATGTCAGCATAGTCCATCTCGTCCATGCCGGCCATGCCGCCGCCGGGATGCCGCGACGCCAGGTATCCGCGCAGCAGCTGATATTGCTCGTCGGTGGCCCAGGGGCGGCAGGCGGTCACCTCCAGGTCGGCGTGGCGGCGCAGCAGCTTGCGCTGCGTCGCATTCGGCTCGAACTGGTGGCTGAGCACGCGCACCGACAGGCAGGCGCTGCACCCAGCGCAGCTCGGGCGATAGGCGACCGACTGGCTGCGGCGGAAACCGATGCGGCTCAGCGCGTCGTTCAGCTCGGTGGCATTCGGGCCGGACAGTTCGGTGAACACCTTCCGCTCCTGCCGCCCGGGCAGATACGGGCAGGGCTGCGGGCTGGTGACGAAGAAGCGCGGGAATCGGAAGGGCGCTGTCACCGGTCGTCTGGTCCCCGTGGCGCGCCCGGTGCGGGCGCGCGTCGCCCCTATATATCGGCCCGGACGCGCGCGGTGAAAAGCCGCTTAACCATCTTTTGCGTGGCGCGTCAGGCGTGCTCCACCGCCTTGACGTCGAACCCCGCGGCGGTCAGCGCGGCGATCAGCTGGTCCAGATGCGCGCGGTCGCGCGTCTCGCACTCGATGTCGGTGACCAGCCCCTTGGCGGGCAGCGTGGTGAACACGCGCTGGTGATACACCTCGATGATGTTGACGCGTTCCTGGTCGAAGATGCGCGCGACGTTGAACAGCGCGCCCGGCTGATCCTGCAACCGCAGCCTGAGCCGCGCCAGCCGGCCCGAGCGCGCCAGATCGCGCAGCAGCACGTTGGCGAGCAGCCGCGTGTCGATGTTGCCGCCGCACAGCACGACGCCGACGGTCTTGCCGCGGAACCGCTCGGGATGCGCCAGCAGCGCGGCAAGGCCCGCGGCGCCTGCGCCCTCCACCACCGTCTTCTCGATCTGGAGCAGCAGGCTGACCGCTTCCTCCAGCGACCGTTCGGACACCAGCACGATTTCGTCCACCAGCGCGCGCACCATCTGCGACGTGATCCGGCCGGGTTCCTTGACCGCGATCCCCTCCGCCAGCGTATCGCCCGCGCACGGCATGTCGGTGCCATTGAGGCGGTTGTACATCGACGGGAACAGCTCCGCCTCCACGCCGACGATCTCGATCGGGCGGCCCGCGGCGCGCGCGACCGTCGCCATGCCGGAGATCAGCCCGCCGCCGCCGATCGGCACCACCAACATGTCGATGTCGGGCGCATCGGCCAGCATCTCGACCGCGACGGTTCCCTGCCCCGCGATGACGCGCGGATCGTCGAACGGGTGGATGAAGGTGAAGCCGCGCTCCGCCTCCAGCAGGCGCGCGTGCGCATAGGCGGCGTCGAACGTGTCGCCTTCCAGGATCACGTCGGCGCCGTGGCCCTGTGTCTGCACCACCTTCACGATCGGGGTGTTGCGCGGCATCACGATCGTCGCGGGCACGCCCAGCCGGTTGGCGTGATAGGCCAGCCCCTGCGCATGATTGCCCGCCGACGCGGCGATCACGCCCTTCTGCTTGGCTTCGTCCGACAGCAGCATCAGCGTGTTGAGCGCGCCACGTTCCTTGTAGGCGGCGGTGAACTGCAGGTTCTCGAACTTCAGGTACACGGTCGCGCCGGTCAGCTTCGACAGCGTGCGGCTGATGAGCGTGGGCGTGCGCACGATCATGTCGCCGATCCGCGCATGCGCGGCGCGCACGTCGTCGATGGACACGGGAAGGGCGGGATCGGTCGCGTACTGGGTAGCCATCACGACCGCCTAGCGGATCGCGGCCACGGGATAAAGCCGATCGCCGCTGGCGGCGGCGGGGGCGACCGCTTAAGGCATGGCGCCATGAAGATCGCATTCATCGGCACCGGGGTGATGGGCGCCCCCATGGCGCGGCACCTGGCGGCGGCCGGGCACGACGTCACCGTCTACAACCGCACCCGCGCCAAGGCGGAGGCGACCGGGCTGGCGGTGGCCGATACGCCCGCGGTGGCGGCGCGCGGCGCGGCGGCGGTCGTCACCTGCGTCGGCAACGATGCCGATCTGGAGGCGGTGACGCTGGGGGCGGGTGGCGCCTTTTCCGCAATGGCGGACGATGCGGTGTTCATCGACCATACCACCGTGTCCGCCGGCATCGCGCGGCGGCTGGCGGCGGCGCGCGCGCTGTCGGTCGACGCGCCGGTATCGGGCGGGCAGGCGGGCGCGGAGGCGGGCAAGCTGTCGATCATGTGCGGCGGGTCCGCCGACGCGCTGGCGAAGGCGGAGCCGGTGATGCAGGCCTATGCCGCGCGGATCGTCCATGTCGGCGCTGCTGGCGCGGGGCAGCAGACCAAGATGGTCAACCAGATATGCATCGCGGGCGTGTTGCAGGGCGTGGCGGAGGGCTTGCGCTTCGCCCAGAAGAGCGGGCTGGACCTCGACAAGGTGCTGGAGGCGGTGTCGGGCGGCGCGGCGCAGAGCTGGCAGATGGTCAACCGCTGGGACAGCATGGCCGAGGGCCGGTTTGACTTCGGCTTCGCGATCGACTGGATGCGCAAGGACCTGGGGCTGGCGCTGGACGAGGCGAAGGCGAACGGCGCGGTGTTGCCGGTGACCGCGCTGGTCGACCAATTCTATGCCGAGGTACAGGCGATGGGCGGCGCGCGGCAGGACACCAGCGCGCTGGTACGGCGGCTGCCGTAGGGCGCGCGATCCGGCGGGAGGCCCCAGCTTTCGCTGGACGACGGGTGGGCGAAAACGTCGCCCCTGCGCAGGCAGGGGCCTCCCCGTTATGTCGCGCCGTTCCCGCCCACCGCGAACGCCCCGCGCCATTCCGGCTTCACGATGCGCAGCAGCGCCGGCGTGACCGGCAGCGTCACCTCGTACATGCCCTCCACATAGGCGCCGGCGACATATTGCCCCGCGATCAACCCGATCCGATCGATCGCGCGGCGGTTGGTGGAGCCGAGCAGCAGCGTCAGCTTGTCGATCGTGGGGCAGGGGAATACCGGATCGACGCCGGGGTCCTCGCCCAGCCGCTTCGTCCGCTCCGCCTTGAGCTTCGCGCACCAGGTCGCGCCGAGCAGGTCCTGCAACGCCGCCGCGGAGGTGAACATCGCGCGCGGATCGACACGGCGCTGGCGTGCCTTGTCCCATACGATCGTGTCGAGCAGCGTGCCGCCATGCGCGCCGCCGGTGAAGCGGTAGGTTTCGCCCGACAGGCTCAGCAGCTGCGGCGTCTCCGTTACCACCGCCCAGTGGCGCGCGGCATCGTGCGGATGGAACGGATAGTCGTTCTTCGTCGCCTCGCGCCGATCCTCCTGCGCGGTGCGGCGCGCGTCGGCCTCGAACCGGATGCGGTCCTGGTCCAGCCAGCGGCGCAGCGGCGCGATGCGCGCGGCGGCGGCGGGATAGCCGTAGCTGAAATCGACCAGCGCGTCGTTGCGCTTCACCTCCACCGCGCCGGCCGCGCGCGGTGCCGCCGCGATCGGGATCGCCGCTCCCATCGCCAGCGCCAGCCCCAGGCCAGCCCAACCCCGTGCGTACCGCATCACCTGCCCTCGCCAAAAACCCTCTGCCGCCATATGGCAGGCAATATGAACCGACGCCAAATTCTTCGCCTGACCGGTGCGCTCGCCGGCCTGTCCTCGCTCGCGCTGCCGTTAGCCGCGGGGGCGGATGCGCTGATCGACAATGTCGCTGGCATGACGCTCGACCGCGACGGGCGCGTCGTGCGGTTCCAGGCGATGGTGATCGATGCGCAGGGCAAGGTCGTGCGGCTGGTCCCGGTCGGCGAGCAGCCGCCGAAGCGGACCAAGAAGAATCCCGGCCCCACCTATGACTGGCGCGCCGACATGAAGGGGCGGGTGGTGATGCCCGGCATGATCGACGCGCACGGGCACGTCATCGCGCAGGGGCTGGCGCTGCTGGCCCTCGACCTGTCGGACACGCGATCGCTGGCGGAGGCGCAGAAGAAGATCGCCGATTATGCGCGCGCCAACCCGGAACGCGCGTGGATCGTCGGGCGCGGCTGGAACCAGGAACAATGGGGGCTGGGGCGCTTTCCCACCGCCGCCGATCTCGACGCCGCGGTGCCGGGCCGGCCGGTGTGGCTGGAACGCGCCGACGGCCATGCCGGCTGGGCCAACAGCGCCGCGCTGAAGGCCGCCGGCATCACCGCCGCCACCGCCGCGCCGGCGGGCGGGCGTGTCGAAAAGCCGCTGGGCGTGCTGGTCGACAATGCCATGTCGCTGATGGACCGCGCGTTGCCCAAGGTGGGGGCGAAGGACCGCACCGCCGCGTTCCTGGCGGCGCAGCAGCTGCTGCTGCGCGACGGCATCACCGCGGTCGCCGACATGGGCACGTCGCTGGACGACTGGATGACCTATCGCCGGATGGGCGACATCGGCGCGCTGCGCGTGCGGATCATGTCCTATGCCGCCGGGATCGACACCACCGTCGCGATCGGCGGGACCGGGCCGACGCCGTGGCTGTACGACGATCGCCTGCGGCTGGCAGGGGTGAAGCTGTTCGCGGACGGCGCGCTGGGATCGCGCGGCGCATGGCTGAAGGCGCCCTATGCCGATGCCCCGGGGGAGCGCGGACTGGGCTTCCTGACCGACGACCAGTTGCAGAATCTGATGAGCCGCGCGGCAATGGACGGCTACCAGATCGCAGTCCATGCGATCGGCGATCGCGCCAACAAACAGGCGATCGACGCCATCGCCGAGCTGTCCGCGACCTACAAGGGCGACCGGCGCTGGCGGATCGAACATGCGCAGGTGGTCGACCCGGCCGACATGCCCGCGTTCGGCCGCTACGGCATCATCGCCTCGGTCCAGCCGATCCACGCCACCAGCGACCGGGTGATGGCCGAGGCGCGACTGGGCGAGGCGCGGCTCGCGGGCGCCTATGCGTGGAAATCGCTGATGAACAACGGCGCGAAGCTGGCGTTCGGGTCGGACTTCCCGGTGGAGAAGCCCGATCCCTGGGCGAACTGGGCGGCGGCGTTCACCCGCACCGGCGCGGACGGGCAGCCCGCCGGCGGGTGGCGCCCCGAAGAGGCGGTGACGCGCGAACAGGCATGGTGGGGCTTCACCGGCGGGGCGAGCTTCGCCGGCTTCGCCGAGGCGAAGTTCGGCATCCTGGCGCCGGGGCAGCGCGCCGACTTCATCATCGTCGACCGCGACCCGCTGGCCGCCACGCCTGAGGCGCTGCGCCAGACGCAGGTGATCGAGACGTGGATCGGCGGGCAGCGGGCATGGGCGCGCAAGTGACGCTGGTGATCCTGGGCACGTTCCGCGTGCCGCCGGACCGGCTCGGCACGGCGCGCGGCGCAATGGCACGGATGATCGCCGCCAGCCGCGCCGAGGACGGCTGCCTCGATTACGCCTATGCCGAGGATGTGCACGAACCGGGACTGATCCGGGTCAGCGAGGTGTGGCGCGACCGCGCATCGCTCGCCCGCCACATGGCGAGCGCGCATCTGGCGGAATGGCGCGCCGAATGGCCCGCGCTGGGCATCGGCGAGCGCGACCTGCGATGGTACGCGGCGGGCGACGCCGAACCGGCGTGAGGGCGGTCGGGCGCGACGTCGCGCATGTGAGGAGGGACCGGAACGGAGGCGAGACTCGCTCCGCCCCCCCTCGCCATTCGTCACCCCGGACCTGTTCCGGGGTCCATGGTGCCAGGAAATCAGTCGATTGCGAGTTTGCGGCGCGATGGATGCCGGAACGAGTCCGGCATGACGGTGGGGCCTCAAGCTCCCGCGCTCATCCACCTATCCCCGCACTGCGCCGTCCAGCCGTGCCAGATCGTCCGGCGTATTGACGTTCGCGAGGACGGCGCCCGGTAGCACCGCGACCGCGCCTGCCTCGCGCGCCCAGCCGCGGATCGAGCGGTCGCCGCCGGCGGACAGGCGATCCAGCAGCGGCGCGGCCAGCCGCACCGGCCACAGCCCGACGGTGGGCGCCTCCGCGGCATGGGCCGCGTCCTGCCCCAGCAGCGCGGCGACCAGCGCAGGCGGCAGGCGGGGTGTGTCGCAGGCGGTGGTCAGCACCGCGTCGAATCCCTCGCGGGCGGCCACCTCCAGCGCCCCGGCGATGCCCCCGAGCGGGCCGAGGTCGGGGTAGGGTAGGTCGGGGGCGGTGCGCACGCGCGCGTCGGTGCGGCCGACGACCAGCAGGTCGGCGACATGCGGTGACAGGCTGGCGAGCGCATGGTCGATCAACGCGGTGTCGCGCCACGTCGCCAGCGCCTTGTCGCTGCCGAAGCGCGAGGAACGGCCACCCGCCAGGACGGCGCCGAGGATGCGGATCATGCCGGCACTGTCGCAGCCGGCGCGCGAAAGGGGAAGCCCGTTACCGCCCGCTAACCGCCGCGCTGAACGGCGCGGGGGTCGGGGGGCGGTGGTGGGCCGATGGATCAGATCGTGGTCAGGACCACGCCGACCACCAGCGCCTGAGCCGCGATCGCCAGCGCGGTGCTGACGGCGGTTTCGAACGTGCGCATGATGGGTCTCCTGTGCCGGATAGGTCCGACACGGCGCCATCTATGGATCGTTACGCTGCGGCGCAACAAACGTGCGCAACAATCTTGCTTGCACTTGTTGCAATCACGTGACGGAAGTGTGGCATTCTTGCGACACCGGGTGGGCGTCTCGTGGAAGCGCGGTCCTTGCCCGTTACCTTGTCATGCCGGAACACGTCCGGCACGACGACGGGGTTGAGCCTCTTCAGCCGCCGAACACCCGGTCGAAGATCGTGTCGACGTGCTTGAAATGATAGCCCAGGTCGAATTTCTCGTCGATTTGCGCCGGGGACAGCGCGGCGGTGACTTCCGGGTCAGCCTTCAGCAGTTCCTGCAACGACAGCTTCCCGTCCGATTCCCACACCTTCATCGCGTTGCGCTGGACCAGCCGGTACGAATCCTCGCGGCTGACCCCCGCCTGCGTCAGCGCCAGCAGCACGCGCTGCGAATGGACGAGGCCGCCCATCCGGTCGAGGTTCTTCTGCATCCGCTCGGGGTAGACCAGCAGCTTGTCGACCACCCCGGTCAGCCGCGCCAGCGCGAAGTCGAGCGTGATCGTCGCGTCCGGCCCGATATAGCGTTCGACCGACGAATGGCTGATGTCGCGTTCGTGCCACAGCGCGACATTCTCCAGTGCGGGGGTGACATAGCCGCGCACCATCCGGGCCAGCCCGGTCAGATTCTCGGTCAGCACCGGGTTGCGCTTGTGCGGCATCGCCGACGACCCCTTCTGGCCGGGGGAGAAATATTCCTCCGCCTCCAGCACCTCGGTGCGTTGCAGGTGGCGCACTTCGGTCGCGACGCGCTCGACCGAGCTGGCGATGACGCCCAGCGTGGCGAAGAACATCGCGTGGCGATCGCGCGGGATCACCTGGGTAGAGACCGGCTCGATCGCGAGGCCGAGCTTGCCCGCGACATGTTCCTCGACGCGCGGATCGACATTGGCGAAGGTGCCGACCGCGCCGGAAATCGCGCAGGTGGCGATATCCTCGCGCGCCGCGACCAACCGCGTGCGGTGGCGCGAGAATTCGGCATGCGCCTGCGCCAGCTTCAGCCCGAACGTCACCGGCTCGGCATGGATGCCGTGGCTGCGCCCGATCGTCGGGGTCAGCTTGTGCTCCTTCGCGCGGCGTTCCAGCACCGCCAGCAGCGCGTCGATATCCGCGATCAGCAGGTCGGCGGCACGGGCCAGCTGCACCGACAGCGTGGTGTCTAGCACGTCGGAGGAGGTCATCCCCTGGTGCATGAAGCGCGCTTCATCGCCCACCTGCTCGGCGACCCAGGTCAGGAACGCGATCACGTCATGCTTGGTCACCGCCTCGATCGCGTCGATCGCGGCGACGTCGATCGCCGGCTTCGTCGCCCACCACGCCCACAGCGCCTGCGCCGCGCTCTTGGGCACCACGCCCAGCTCGGCGAGTGCGTCGGTGGCATGTGCCTCGATCTCGAACCAGATCGCGTAACGCGCCTCCGGCGTCCAGATCGCGGCCATGTCGGGGCGGGAATAGCGGGGGATCATCGGGCGGTTCCTGCACGGGGATAGGTGATCGCGCGCCGTTAGCAGTGTGCCGGGGGAGGGGCAAACGCGGGGATATATGCTACGAGCGCCGCGCGGTTTTACGGACGTAATCATGGCGGGATACCGACGCCGCATCCAGATGCCTACTGGGCTCATCATCCTCTCGGCGGAAAGTGGTTGCGTAGTCGCGTTCGCCCAGCGCACCCAAAACGATCAAACGATGATTGCCCAGAAACCCGCGACCTCGATCGGCACAGCGATGCAGGAACCGGACGGAACAATCGTTCTGTCACTCCGCGCAACGGGCGCAGCGGGAGCGTCGGGTGACGCCGTCGTTCGCTATCCGCCCAATGACCCGAATTACGCGGCAGTGAAGAAGCACATCGGATCGATCCCGGAAAACGGGTCGGTCGAGGTCAAACCCTTCCCGTAGATCAGCCGCCTAGATCAGCCCCTTGGCGCGCAGGCTTACCTGCCCGGCCGCGCCCACGATGATATGGTCGTGCACGACGATGTTCAGCGGCTTGCCCGCCGCGACGATCGCGCGGGTGATGTCGATGTCGGCGCGGCTGGGGGAGGGATCGCCCGAGGGGTGATTGTGGACCAGGATCAGCGCGGCGGATCCGATCTCCAGCGCGCGCTTGATGACTTCGCGCACGTGCACCGCGGCCTCGTCGATCGTCCCGCGCGACATCTGTTCGTCGCGGATCAGCATGTTGCGGGTGTTGAGGTGCAGGACGCGGAACTGCTCGATCGTGTCGTGCGCCAATGCGGCGTGCAGATAGTCGCGCAGCGCCTGCCAGTTGGACAGCAGCGGCGCTTCGCGCGTGCGAGCGCGGACCAGCCGGATCGAGGTGGCGTGCGCGATCTTGATCGCCGCCGCGGTCACGTCGCCCATGCCCTTCACGCGCATCAGCGATTGCGCGTCGGCGGCCAGCAATCCGCCGATCCCGCCGAATTCGTGCAGCAGCCGCTTGGCCAGATCCTTGGTATCCTGTCGCGGCAGCGCCACCGCCAGCAGATATTCGATCAGCTCGTGATCGTGCAGCCCCTCCGCATCGGCGAACAGGCGCGCGCGCAGCCGGGCGCGATGCCCCGAGGCATCGGTGACGGGGGCATCGGCATCCAGCATCGCGGCGCACGATATGCCGCCCCCGGCGGGCGCGCAATTGCGTGAGACGATCGGGCGGGGCTATGCATGGTGCGGATGATGCGGGTGGAGTGGCGTAGATGAGCACGGCGGCGGAACCGCCCCCGCCGGACGGGCGCACGGCCCGGCGCGGTCGCCGTGCGCTGGTCGCCGTGTCGGTGCTGGCGTTGGCCGCGGGCGCGGGCGTGTGGCTGTCGCGCGTGCCGATCGCGACGCAGGTCATCGACCGCGAACTGGCCACGCGCGGCGTGCCGGCGCGCTATCATATCAGCGACCTGGGGCTGGGGCGGCAGCGGCTGACGAACGTGGTGATCGGCGATCCGCGCGATCCCGATCTGGTGGCGGACTGGGTGGAGACGTCCACCGACGTCGGCCTGTCGGGCGCGCGCGTCGTCGCGGTGCGCGCCGGCCATGTGCGCGCGCGGGCGCGCTGGATCGACGGCAAGCTGTCGCTGGGCGCGATCGACCGGCTGCTGCCGCGTCCCACCGGCACGAGCGCGCCGTTCGCCTTGCCTGCGCTGTCGATCGACGTCGCCGATGCGCGCGCGCGGGTCGAGACGCCGGCGGGGGTCGTCGGCGTGAAGCTGACCGGGCGCGGGCGGCTGGACGACGGCTTCGCCGGCACGATCGCGGCGGTCGCGCCGCGCGTCGCGGCGGGTGGCTGCACGGTGGCGGACGCCCATGCCGTGCTGGCGGTCGCGATCCGCCGCGGTGCGCCGACGCTGACCGGGCCGGTCGGCGCCACGCGCGTCACCTGTGCCGGCGGGGTCGCGGC
>NZ_LSJO01000458.1:0-8555 GCF_001556735.1 Sphingomonas sp. CCH9-F2
GGGGTGATGTCCTGATCGGGCGGCGCCGACAAGCCGGCGTCGCGGAAAGGTGTCGCAAGGGGTGACGTCCGCCTGGCGCAGGCGTATCACAACCGCATGACACTGCGCCCGTTCCATCTCGCCTTTCCCGTCCACGATCTGGCCGCCGCGCGCGATTTCTACACGCGCGTGCTCGGCTGTACGGAAGGGCGGTCGAGCGACCAGTGGATCGACTTCGATTTCGGCGGGCACCAGATCGTCGCGCACCTCGATCCGGCGGCGCGCGCGGTGGCGGTGGAAAATGCCGTGGACGGCCATCACGTGCCGGTCCCGCATTTCGGCATCGTGCTGACGATGGACGACTGGCACGCGCTGGCCGCGCGGGTGGAGGCGGCGGGCGTGCCGTTCGGCATCGCGCCCTATGTGCAGTTCAAGGGGTTGCCGGGCGAGCAGGCGACGATGTTCTTTCGCGATCCCAGCGGCAACGCGCTGGAGTTCAAGGCGTTCGCCGACGACGCGATGTTGTTCGAAACGGAGACCCGCCGATGAGCCAGCCGATCGAAGTGGACCTGCCGCACCAGTTGGGCGTCGCGGCGGCGCGGCAGCGGATCGAGGGCGGGTTCGGCAAGCTCGCCGACTATGTCCCCGGCGGGCATGTCGCCGAACATCGCTGGGACGGCGACACGCTGCACTTCATCGTCGAGGGGATGGGCCAGCGGATCGCGGTCAGGCTGGAAGTCGCCGAACGCAACGTCCATGCGGTGTTCGACCTGCCCGGCTTCCTGGCGATGTTCGCCGAACCGCTGCGCCAGAAATTGCAGAAGGACGGGCCGAAGCTGCTGGAGTGACCCGTCATCCCGGCGCAGGCCGGGATCTTCCGGTTGTCGCATGGTCGTTCACGTCGCAAAGACCCCAGCCTTCGCTGGGGTGACGGCGGCCGAACGTCATTCCGGCGAAAGCTGGGACCTCCCCGTTGCGACGCCCCCTACTTCCCCGCGCTCACCCGCCAGATCGCGTTGCCGACGTCGTCCGCCACCAGCAGCGCGCCGGTCTTGTCGGTGATGACCCCCACCGGGCGGCCATGCGCCTTGCCGTCGGCGTCGACGAAGCCGGTCAGCACGTCGACCGGCTTCGATCCCGCGACCGGCCAGCCGGCCGGCGTGAACGGCACGAACACCACCTTGTAGCCCGACAGCGGCGAGCGGTTCCACGATCCATGCTCGCCGATGAACGCGCCGCGCGCGAAGCGGTCGCCCAGCCTGGCGTCGGCGGCAAAGGTCAGCCCCAGCGCGGCGACGTGCGGACCGAGCGCATAGTCGGGGCGCTTCGAATATTGCTGGAGCTCGGGGTTCTTCGGCTCGACGCGGTTGTCGACATAGCCGCCCCAATAATACCACGGCCAGCCGAAATGGTCGCCCAGTTCCACCGCGGTCAGATAATCGGGGACCAGGTCCGACCCCAGCATGTCGCGCTCGTTCACCACCGTCCACAGCCGGTTGGTGCCGGGCACCAATGCCATGCCGTTGGGGTTGCGCAGCCCGGCGGCGAAGACGCGATAGGTCTTCTCCTTGGGCCATACCTGCAGGATCGCGGCACGGTTGCGTTCGGCGGCCAGCCCGTTCTCGGCGATGTTCGACGACGAGCCGACCGACACGTACAGCGTCCTGCCGTCCTCCGCCGGGATGACGTTGCGCGCCCAGTGGTTGCCGCCGCCGGGCAGCTTGACGACCAGTTCGGGCTTCGCGGTGATCTTCGTGGCGCCCTCGGTATAGGGCACGCGTACCAGCGCATCGGTGTTGGCGATGTACAGCTGCCCGTCCAGCAACGCCATGCCGAACGGCGAGTTCAGCCCGGTCATGAACGGCGTCTTCAGCTCCGCCACGCCGTCGCCGTCGGCATCGCGCAGCAGCGTGATGCGGTTGGCGGACGGCACGCCCGCGCCGACCCGCCCCATCAGCACGCGCATCACCCAGCCGGTGATCCCGCCGCCCTTGCGCGGGGGCGAATTGGTCTCGGCTACCAGTACGTCGCCATTGGGCAGGCGGTACAGCCAGCGCGGATGGTCCAGCCCGGTCGCGAAGGCGGCGACGCGCAGCCCCGCGGCGGCGGTCGGGGTCTGCCCCTGTGCCCAGCCGATCGGCTTGGCGGTCTTCACCGTCGGGATCACCTGTTCGCGCGGCGCGGTGATGTCGGGCCGCGCCCCGGCGACCGCCGCCACGTCCTGCCGCGCCTTGTCCGGCCAGGCGAACCACGCGAAAACCGCGATCGCGATGACGAGGAGCAGGGCGAGCACCCGGAGGATGTGTTTGCGCATGGCGCAGGTTTACCGCGTCGCCGGGGCGGGGGCCATCCCCCCTCCCGACAATCGCTGTGCCGGGTCGCGGTAACGCCATCCGCTACCGGCTGCCGACGATGGGCAAATCCGGTCCGCGTGCGCCAGCATGATGCCTTTCGCGATGGGCTGGGACAATGCCGCGGTTACCGTGCCCCACCGGATGGCGGTTCCCGAGCAATGGATGATTAATCGGGAGGGTTGCGCGCGCGCACCAACCAGCAAGCGCAATCGAAAGATGCCGCGCCATCGGTCACGAACCCGGCGAACGCTTCGTCAAGCGCGATCTCGACCGTGGCACGCAACCCTTCTTCAAGGTCGGGAAGCGTCATGCCGACCCGCCCCATGCGCCGGACGTAGGTCGAAAGATCGCCGGCCGGCAAGCGGCACGGCACGTCGATCGGGCTGATGTCGATGGCATCCCATCCAGCGTCGCGAAGGATCTTCTCGACGCGCGCCGCATCCGCGAAGGCAAACTGACCCGGCGCATCGGGATCGGCCGGGGCTGTCCATCCGAGTAGCGGTGCCGCCGCCAACTCTCCTGCCATCATGAAGGGGTTCTCGGACCGGCTTCGCCAAACGACGCCGGTCAGCGTTCCGGCGGGACGGATGGCGCCCCGGATATTGGCAAAAGCGCTTGTGGGATCGTCGAAAAACATGACTCCAAAGCGGGAGATCACGGCGTCGAACGTATGCGGGGCAAAGTGATGCCGTTGCGCGTCGCCCTCCAGAAATTGCGCATTGGCCAGTCCCTCCGCTTCCGCCCTCCGCCGCGCCACGTTCAGCAGGGGGAGGGAAACATCGATCCCCGTGCAGCGACCCGCCCCGCGTCGCCGGGCGAACGCCAGCGTCGTCGCGCCCGTGCCGCAGCCGATATCCAGAACATCTCTGATCCGATCGGTCAGGGTGGCATCGATGATGATCTCCCCGAATGGAAGGAACAGGCGATCCAGGAGCGGCTGGAGATCCGCCCATGCGTGACCGCGCCGCCCGTTCCACACAGGCTCCTTATTCACCTTGCCGCTCCATCGCCGATCCTTGTGGACAGATGTGATTCGCGCCATCATGCCACCTCAAGTCAACTTGAGGTCAAGCATGTCGTTGATCGATATCGTCGAGGTCTGTCGTCGTACCGGCCTGAAGGCGTCGACATTGCGATATTACGAGGAGGTCGGGCTGATCGAGTCGCTTGGTCGGCGTGGTCTGCGCAGGCTCTTCGCTCCCGATGTCACGGATCGGCTGTCGGTGATCGCCCTGGGCCGCGCGGCGGGCTTGTCGCTGGCGGAGATCGGCGGGATGGTCGGAGCGGATGGCACCATCACGGTTGATCGCGCCCTGCTGGTCAAGAAAGCGGACGGAATCGATCAAACGATCAAGCGGTTGAAAGCGGTGCGCGATGGCTTGCGGCACGCGGCAGCCTGTCCTGCCGCCCAGCATGACGATTGCCCCACTTTCCAGCGTCTTCGGACGGTCGCACTCGGCCGCATACGCCATGCGACATCCCGGCCGACCTGATGTTGTCGATAGGCCCGAACACGAGTCTCCATCGGGATGGCGATGGCGCACGGAATGCGGGGCGTCATCGCAGCGGGCCGTTTTTTCCGAAACCCGTTCGCAGATGGATTGTCCTCGAATGTCGACCGGAGATGAGGGATCGTGTCGAGCGGGGCGAGGTCCTCCCGCGGAGCAACATGCAATGAAGACCGGTTTCGTCCGCCCGGCATCGGATCTGATCGAGGTCGTGGCCGGCTTTCGCCAGCGCGTCTCGCTATCGTCTGCGCCACCGTTGACCCTGGCGCTTCCCGCACGCCCCGAGCTGTTCGTCGAATTCTATTTCGGCAATCCCTATCGGACCCGATCCGGTCATGCTCCGTCCACCGTGCTTGTCGGCCCCACGACGCGCTATCATACGGACATCGAGATCGCCGGGACGATCGATACCTTTACGATCAAGTTCCAGCCCAGCGGAGTGCACCGGCTTTTCGGTCTGCCGGGGCCGCTCCTGGTCGATATGGCGGAAGAGGCCGGCGCCGTTGAGGCGGGATTTCGCGACTTGCGCGAACGGTTGCAGGTTACGCCGCATTTCCCCCGCCGTATCGACATCGCGCAGGCTTGGCTGCGCACACGGATGCTGTCCGCGCGATCCCCGGATGTGATCGACCGGGCGGCCCGACTGATTCGACGATCGGCGGGATGCGTTCGTCTCGACCACTTGGCCGCACAATGCGCGATAGACCCGCGCAGCTTCCGCCGCCGGTTTGTCGAGGCGGTCGGCGTGTCCCCCAAGCTGTACAGCCGTATCTCCCGCTTCCATGCGGCGCTGGAGCTGAAGGGGCAACAGCCGACGCTGACGTGGACGCATGTATCGCAGCGGTTCGGCTATTTCGATCAGTCGCATCTGTTGCGCGACATGTCCGCCTTTGCCGACGGCATGGCGGTTCCCGGTCGATACCGGTCAAGAGACACGGATGCCGCTGCCGATATTTCCTATTCCGGCCGCTAGGCCGGTGTCATCCCTCTCCACGGCCGTCCCGCCGCATGGAGACCCGATCGATGCCCTCACCGTCCGCCACACCCGCCGATATCGTCGCATGGCTGGAGGCCCATTGCCGGGCGTGGAACGAGGATGACGTGCCCGGAATGTTCGCCACCGCCGCGCCGGATCTCCACTGGGTCAATGTGGTCGGCATGCACTGGCACGGGCGGGACGCATCGATCGCAGCGCATGTCGCCTTTTTTCGCCAAATGTTCGCGGGGGTGCCTTTGACGCTCGCGGCGATCGAAAGCGTGACGGCCGTCGATGTGAATGTGCGGGTCGTCGTCGTGCGATGGCAGGTCGGCGATTATGTCGTGCCGACCGGAGAGGTCATTGCCGGGGAGGAAAACCGTATGAGCCTGGTCTTCTCCGGTTCGGACGACGCGCTGCGGTTGCGGCACGTCGCCAATGTCCGCATCGATCCGATCGCCGCCCGGCACGACCCGGTGCACTCGATGAATGCGGGGTAAACCGCCATGCAGCGGGATACGGATTGGCGTCGCCCGCGCCCCATTCACCTTGGATCGTGACCCGCCTTCTGGTGTGGCGCAACGGGGTAGCGTCGGGGGGCCACGAAGGGCGCCATTCCCGGTACGCGCACGGCGCCCGCACGGCAAAGGAAACGCGCTGCCGCCCCCGTTTCGGGTGGCGACAGCGCGTGAGGGGTCGGGGAAGGCCGCCGGCGTGGGGGGCACGCCGACGACCCCCGGCCGGACAGCGTTCGGGCGACCCGAAGGGCTTGCCTGGCCGGTCAGCGAGGGAGGAACAGGCCGCCGACGCGGCGTCGGCCTATCCCTCCCAATTCGTCAATGACTTGCTAGCCGATCGATCAGCGCTTGGCCAGATCAAATCGGTCAGCGTCCATGACCTTGCACCATGCCGCGACGAAGTCGGTCACGAACTTTTCGTGGGCGTCGGCGCTGGCGTAGACCTCGACCAGCCCGCGCAGTTGCGAGTTCGAACCGAACACCAGATCGGTGCGGGTCGCCGTCCACTTCTTCTCGTCGGTGGCGCGATCGGTGCCGACATAGGTTTCGTCGCCCTCGCCATCCACCTGCTTCCACGCAATGCCCATGTCGAGCAGGTTGACGAAGAAGTCGGTGGTCAGCTGCCCGACGCGATCGGTCAGCACGCCGTGCTGCGAATCGCCGTGGTTGACGCCCAGCACGCGCAGCCCGCCGACCAGTGCGGTCATCGACGGCGCGCTCAGCCCCAGCAGCTGCGCGCGGTCGAGCAGCAGCTCCTCGGTCGGCACGTTGAACCGCACCTGCAGGTAGTTGCGGAACCCGTCCGCCTTCGGCTCCAGCACGTCGAAGCCGGCGGCATCGGTCTGTTCCGCGGTCGCATCGGTGCGGCCGGGGGTGAAGGGCACGGTCACGTCATGCCCGGCATCCTTCGCCGCCTTCTCGATCCCGGCGGCACCGCCCAGCACGATCAGGTCGGCGATCGACACCTTCTTGCCGCCGGCGGCCGCGCCGTCGAACTCGGCCTTGACCTGTTCCAGCACCGACAGGACGCGCGCCAGCTTGGCCGGTTCGTTGACGTCCCAGTCCTTCTGCGGGGCCAGGCGGATGCGCGCGCCATTGGCGCCGCCGCGATGGTCGGACCCGCGATAGGTGCTGGCTGATGCCCAGGCGGTACGCACCAGATCGGCGACCGACAGGCCGGACCCGAGCAGTTTGGCCTTCAGCGCGGCGATATCCGCATCGTCGATCAGCGGGTGGTCGACCGCGGGGATCGGATCCTGCCAGATCAGATCCTCGGCCGGCACGTCGGCGCCCAGGTAGCGCGCCTTCGGCCCCATGTCGCGGTGGCACAGCTTGAACCACGCGCGCGCGAAGGCATCGGCGAAGTAATCGGGGTCGGCCCGGAACTTCTCCATCACCTTGCGATATTCCGGGTCGACCTTCATCGCCATGTCGGCGGTGGTCATCATCGTCGGCACGCGGCGGTCGGGGCTGTGCGCGCCGGGCGCCAGCGTCTCGGCCGGGTTGCCGACCGGCTGCCACTGCTTGGCGCCCGCCGGGCTGCGCACCAGTTCGTACTCATGGTCGAGCAGCATGTCGAAATAGGACATGTCCCACTGGATCGGCGTCGGCGTCCATGCGCCCTCGATGCCGCTGGTGATCGTGTGATCGCCGAAGCCGCTTTCGTGCGTGGAATGCCAGCCAAGCCCCATCTGCGCGATGTCCGACCCTTCCGGCTCGGCACCAACCAGCGACGCGTCGCCCGCGCCGTGCGCCTTGCCGAACGTGTGGCCGCCCGCGGTCAGCGCGACGGTTTCCTCGTCGTTCATGCCCATCCGCGCGAACGTCTCGCGGATGTCGCGCGCCGACTGCGCCGCATCGGGGTTGCCGCCCGGCCCCTCGGGATTGACGTAGATGAGGCCCATCTGGATCGCGGCCAGCGGGCTTTCCAGCACCATCTCGCGGTCGGGCTGGATGCGGGTCTGGTTGTCGGCGTGGCCGACCCATTCCTCCTCGGTGCCCCAGTAGACGTCCTTCTCCGGCTCGTAATCGTCCTTGCGGCCGCCGCCGAAGCCGAACACCGGGCCGCCCATCGATTCGATCGCGACATTGCCGGTCAGGATGAACAGGTCCGCCCAGCTGAGCTTGCGGCCATATTTCTGCTTGATCGGCCACAGCAGCCGGCGCGCCTTGTCGAGGTTGGCGTTGTCCGGCCAGCTGTTGAGCGGGGCGAAGCGCTGTGCGCCCGAGGAGGCGCCGCCGCGCCCGTCGCCGGTGCGATAAGTGCCCGCCGAATGCCACGCCATGCGGATGAAGAACGGGCCGTAATGGCCGTAATCCGCCGGCCACCACGGCTGGCTGTCGGTCATCAGCGCGCGCAGGTCCGCCTTCACCGCCTCCAGGTCGAGCGACAGGAATTCCTTCGCATAGTCGAAATCGTCGCCCCACGGATTGCCGGTGACGCCGCGCTGGTGGAGGATGTCGAGCGGCAGCTGGTTGGGCCACCAGTCGCGGTTGGTGCGGCCCAGCAGCGACCGCAGCGCGCCCGGCTCCTTCATCGGGCAGCCCAGCGGGCTGCCATCGGCGATCTTGTCCATCGGGTCATCTCCTCTCAACCGCCGCCCGTTCCGGGCGATCGACGCGGACAATGTGCCCGCGCCTTCGTACGGATCAATGACAGGAAGCTAGATCAGACCCACTGATCGGGAAAATGCGAATTACTGGATGGTATGATCGACAGGAGCGATCAGATGCCGTCGTCGCTGGCCAGCGGGACCGGGGGGTGAAGCCGGACGCGGTTGATGCGGCGTTCGTCGGCATCCACCACCTCGATCCGCCAGCCGCTGGGATGGTCGATGCACGTCCCCGCCTCGGGCACGCGCCCCGCCAGCACCGCGGTCAGCCCGCCGATCGTGTCGACGTCGCTCTGCGCCTCGGCCAGCCGCATGTCGATCGCGCGGCCGACATCCTCCAGCTCGACGCGCGCATCCACGTCCCACGCGCCGTCGTCGAGCGGGATCATCAGCACCTCGGGCGCCTCGTCATGCTCGTCCTCGATCTCGCCGACGATCTCCTCGATCAGGTCCTCGATCGTGACCAGGCCTTCGGTGCCCGAATATTCGTCCAGCACCACCGCCAGGTGGATGCGCGACTGGCGCATGTCGGCCAGCAGGTCGAGCGCGCCGCGGCTCATGGGCACGTACAGCGGCTGGCGGATCAGCGCGGCGATGCTGTCAGGACG
>NZ_LSJO01000459.1:0-452 GCF_001556735.1 Sphingomonas sp. CCH9-F2
GCTGCGCGCCTACCCGGTGCCGCTCGCGCCCGATAAGGCTCCGAACCTCGTCTCCGGCCATGCCCTGTTCCAACAATCCTGCGCGTCCTGTCACGGCATGACGGGCAACGGCCGTGGCCCCGACGCCGCCAAGCTCGCGACACCCCCGATCGCCTTTACCGATGCCGAACGTGCGCGCCAGCGCAGCGTCTTCGCGCTCTATCAGGTGGTGACGCAGGGCATCGACGGGACGGCGATGCAGAGCTTCGCCGATCTGCCGAACGATCAGCGCTGGGCGGTAGCATTCCGAGCCGGGAGCTTCGCCTTCACGGACGCGCAGGCGCGCGAAGGCGAGCGGCTGTGGAAATCCGATCCGACCCTTCGCCGTCGCATCCCGGACCTGAAAACCCTGGTCGCACTCACCCCGGCCGCGCTCGGCGCGGCGATCGGCGACGCCAAGGCTGACGCCGTGC
>NZ_LSJO01000046.1:0-304 GCF_001556735.1 Sphingomonas sp. CCH9-F2
GCGCAGCGCCTCGACCTGGTCGTCGTTGCCGCCGCCGTTGCCGCGCGACCGGCGCCGCGGCGCATCCTCGTCGCCGCCGTGGTCGTCGTCGCCCTGATCGTCGGCGCGGGTATCGACGTCGTCGTCGTGATCCTCGTCGCCGTCCTCGTCATCGTCGGCGGCGTCCAGCTCGGCGCGCAGCGCGGCTTCCTCGGCGGCGTGCTCGGCTTCCTCACGCAGCAGCGCGTCGCGATCCTCCTTGGGGATTTGATAATAATCCGGGTGGATTTCGGAAAAGGCCAGGAAGCCGTGGCGGTTGCCGCCG
>NZ_LSJO01000460.1:0-18473 GCF_001556735.1 Sphingomonas sp. CCH9-F2
CGCCAGGGTCCCGCCTTTGCCGATCCGGGTCTCCTCTTCGAGGCGTGTCACCAGACCACGCTGACCACGGCACGGACTGATGAACTCGCCATCATTGATCAGGTTCTGCAGGGCGAGATCCACCTGCCCCCCCATGCATGCACCGTTGTTCAGGTCCAAGCCCTGCCGCGCCTGTCGAACGGCAAATATGATTTTAAGGCGATGGACGGTCTCGCGCCATCCCGCGAAAAAGCGCCGTCATTCGAGGCGATGTTCGAAGGGTTCAACAACGAACCGTTCAGCCTCCGTAAGCTAACCGCCTTCCTGGGCCTCGCCTCGCGACGGATTGCGCACCATTGCGCGGACATTCTCCTTCTCGACGTCGCGGCCACCAGCATCTTCGAAATCTTCGAGGAGTTTGGCACGGAGAGCCCAGATAGGATCGGGCGAGAGACAAGGTTTATCGACATCTCAACGGACTCGCTCTCGTTCGTTAATGCCAGCATCGCACTGGAAGGATATCTCGGCTTCATCCCCCCGCGCTGGGATCAACTCTCGCTTGCCGAACTGGAGGAACTCAAACATGTCGCCCATGTTTAAGACGCGGCGCATGGAGGCAGGAGTCGTCCTGCGTGCGGCGGCGATATCCCTCGTGGCGCTGAACCATGCCAACCCCGATATCGACCAGGTTTTGGGATTTAACTTCTCGGGTGGCATGAGCGTCCTGATGGCGCTCTCCGGCTATTTTTTTGCGAAGTTCGTGCTTGACGCTCCCTCGCTCCCACAGATGCGGCATCGATTGATCGGCTTCGGGCGATCCATCCTGCTACCCAGCTTCTTCATGGTCTTATTCTTCTTCATCATCTTACGTAAATTCGATGTTTTAGAATTATTGTTTATCCGAAACCTCTTCACGGACGGTCGAATATCCAAGTTTCCGACCTGGTATCCGCAGGTCATGATGCAGATCCTGATCGTCGTCTACATCCTGTCCTACATCGGTCTCATCCGGAATTTCGGTCGGAAGCTACTCCCTTATTCCGTCGTTTTGCTGTTTGTCGCATCCGTGTTGCTACGATTTTATCTGGACAACTATTCAGATGGTCTGGACCATCCTACACTGCCCTACTCCCGGTTCTGGAATTTTTGCCTCGGCTGGTGCTTCTACTTCTTTGCCGATCCCTCAAGGACTCCGAAAGGAAACAGGGTCGCGATGGCTGCCCTGGCGATTGCCAGCAGCTTCCTCGTTTACGGGGCCGCCAAACTACCTGCCTACTGCCTCATTGCGGGGACCCTTATTTTCCTCTTTGTAAGGGACATCGCAGTCCCCGCCATCCTGCACAAGCTCATCACGATCGTCGCCATGGCAAACCTCCATATCTTTCTCTGGCACCGCTTCTTCTTCGAGATTTACGAGGACATCATGCATGTCACCGCCCAAGGTGGGTTCGGCATGTGGCTATTCGGAATGTCGGCAAGCGTCGTTCTGTGGATTGGGTGGGAGGCGGCAGTCCGAACGGCGAGGGAGTTCGCATTGGCATCAACCTCCCTGAAATCGAAAGTTATTCCTTCCGTCCGAAGCCATACTCTCCCGGCAAGCTAGGGCAGGAATTAAGTGAAATGCGACCAAATTTAACAAATGATTGCTGAGATGTTTTTCTTTTGATACAAAGAACATGAATGCACCTTGGCAGAAGGTACGCGTCTCATGACAGACGGGAATTTTGATGTACCTGTTACAGGAACGCCCGTCATTCTATACGAGCTAAATGAGGTATCCTGGCAAGTTGTTGATTGGTACATTGGAAGAAATCCTCATGGGAACTTCGCGAATATTTTAGGCATGTCGAGATCCTACACCACTGTTACGACAGATGTGGGGGAACTTCATCCCTGGGTAACGTGGCCGACATTGCATCGGGGGGTGGACAATCGCAGCCATGGAATTGAGTTCCTTAATCAGGATCTGACGAGAGCGAGCGAATTCCCGCCTGTGTGGGAGACCGCCGCCAAAGCCGGGAAGCGGGTCGGTGTTTTTGCAAGCCTGCAATCCTATCCTCCCCCGCCCGACGACGCGTACGCCTTCTACATCCCCGACACTTTCGCGCCGCAGCCGGGCACGATCCCGCCCGAATGCAGGCCGTTCCAGATGCTCAACCTTCGCCAGACAGCACTGGATGGGGGGATCGTCTCCGACGTGAAACCGAGCAGAGAGCTCGCAACACTGATGCTCGGCCTGGTTCGGATCGGCTTGTCTTTGTCGACCGTTCTCGCTCTCGCGCGGCAGGTCATTCTTGAAAAGATCAATCCACTTTACAAGTCGCGTCGCTCGATCATGCAGGCGCCGATCGCCTTTGATGTCTTTAAGCATCTTCTGCATCGGACCAAACCGGAGTTCACGACGTTCTTCACCAATCATGTCGCGGGCATGATGCATCGATATTGGAAGCATGCTTTCCCGGAGGAATTCCAATACACTTTGACCTCCGATGAAGACAGGTTGAAGGCGAAGAATATACAGCGGGCGATGGATGTCGCGGATTATCAGCTAGGTTATCTGCTTGACTATATCACCCGGACTGATGGAACCTTGATCGTCGCGAGCAGCATGGGACAGGAAGCCGTTTTCCGCTCCGGCGGCGATCAGGCCCGCATCATCGACGTTCCAGCCTTCGTCCGGGCAATCGGGTTTAGCGGAGATTATCGTTCGAACCTCGCAATGCACCCGGATTTCAATTTCGAGTTCGACACGCCGGAGGATGCGGGGCGTTTCGCGTCGCTGGTGGAAGCTGCGACATTCGCCGGAGGAAGACGCCTCTGTTACAAGGTCAACCTTGTAAACAGGACCCTGAATTTCGGATTGGCGCAGCCGCCGGAAGGCATGGACAATTATGTGGAACGCCCCTCCGGCGGCGGCGTGAAGGAGAGGATTTCCTTTGCGGAGGCCGGGATCAAGCGATTCAAGCGCGACGTCGGCACGGGATATCACCAGCCCCGCGGCATCCTCCTTTGGCACCGGCCGGGAGAGGCGAGCGACGCTTCGAGGGAAGTCATCCAGAGTACTGCTGTGCGGGCCATGATCCTTTCCGCTCTCGGCATCGCTGTGGAGCCAAAGTCTCCGCTTCCCTCCGATAGAAACCCCACCCGCAACGAGGCCGAACAAGTGGATGCGTCCTGACCGTCCGCTCTGACAATGAGATGCGATGTGGATGTCATCATTGGTCCTTGCATCTTGTCAGCCGACCATGGGACGGTCTCAACGCTGGAAGCCGCATGGTCCCGGATCCACGGTTCATACGAAAATGTCGAACAGCGATAAGGGCAGCGGCGCTATACGGCCTGCGCGCTGCGGGTAATGCACCCAGCTTGCGCGCCATGGCTTAGCGCTCCAAATGGCTTTCAACCGGAAGTCCAGCGCACGATGTCCGCCTTCTCTATCTCCAAGGCATCAGGCAGGATCCGTGGATCGGTGATGGTCAATTTATTTCGATACCGTGATGATATGACTCTTAGAACCGCCTTCCGCGCGTGAAGGTGCCTCCGACCGTGCGTTCAGCGGGGCTGTTCATCAGCCAGTCCGCACACTGATAAAAAGGGGCTTGGCAAAGGGCGAGATCGCGATGTGCAAGTCGGCACCGCCGTCTACGCATCAGGCTTCATCCATCGCAGGTCTGCGACCGTAGTCACTCAGACGTCATGGTCCCGGTCTAACGGCGCACCGCGGTGCAGCGTAAATGCGCGCGCCATTTCCCTTCAGATTTCGCATTCTGAGGAGTGCATCGTGCGTACCACCGTCAGAGCTCGCTATGAGCTGGCCCAGGAAGATGACATCCGCGATGAGTTGACCCGCTTTGTCGCCCGGCGACTGCGCAATGGCAATGACGAAGAAGATATCGTGCAGGAGACATATCTGCGCATCTACCGGTACCGGCAGACCGGCACGATCGCCAATCTCAAGGCTTTTTGTTTTTCTGTCGCGCAGAACCTGATCAACGATCATTTCCGCCGTCTTTCGCGCATGCCTGCCACTTGCCCCATAGAGGAAGATTTTATCTGCCCCATGCCGCGCATTGATGAGGCCTTGCTTCATCGCGAGCGGGTGGAGGCGATCGTCGCCATCCTGAAGAACATGCCGCCGCTCAGACGGGAAATCTTCCTCCGCCGTCGACTGGACGATCATCCACCCGCGGTTATCGCCACCGACCTAGACATGCGGCAATCGGCGGTGGAAAAGCATGTCTTCCGTGCGCACAGCGACATAAGACAGGGTCTCGCCAAGCGGAAACTGACCGGTTGGAGCAGGATCTAGCCATGCGTGACGACAGCCTATCGCGAAGCGACGCCCCCATCGATGAATTGGCGCTCAAGGAAGCGCTAACGCGCGTCCATGACGGCGGGCGCCTGTCCAATGATGATATCCGCAAGATGCGCGCCAGCCGGAAGGCAGCCATAGCGGGCGGCCTCGGCGCGGTCGTTCTGGCCATCACCGGCCTCACCATCTTTCGGTCGCCGGTCAATACGGCCGCGGAGTTCAGCACGAAGCCCGGAGAGCGGCGTGACGTCCGGCTGGAAGACGGGTCGTTCGTGCAACTCAGCGGCGCAAGCCATCTGACTGTCACCATAACGAGCCGGGGCCGCTACGCCCGTCTGATCGCAGGGGAAGCGCGGTTCGACATCGCGCACGATGCCAGCCGCCCCTTCATCGCCCATGCCGGCCGAGCCGAGGCGCAGGTGCTGGGACGGTGTTCGACCTTAACGTAACATCCGCCAGCACCAGTCTCGCCGTGGCGCGCGGAGCGGTTCTGTTGAAGCCGGTCGGGTCGCCCCAGGCGGTCACTGTGCGTGCCGGTTGGCAGAGCCTCGTCCACGACACCACCGTCGACCGCCCCAAGCCGTTCGACGCCTCCCGTCCCGACTGGCGGGAAGGATGGATCGATACTGACGGCATGACGCTCGGCACGCTGGTCGAAATTCTGAACCGGCAGGGCGGGATCGTCATCAGTGCTCCGCCAGCGGCGCTGGCGGCGATCCCGATCATGGGGCGCTTTCGAACGGATCGGCCGGCCGCACTCCTCTCCGTCATCGGCAAGGCGAACGGCTTCGATGTACGGGCCGATCAGGGAATCTTGCGCTTCCACAAGGCATTATAAGAAAATTCTGCCTGCCAGACTATGGGCTGAAAAAACAGTGTCCGGCTTTGGCGATCCCCGCGTCTTTCGAAGGAGAGCACATGATGGTGCTCGCAAGGGGATACGACATGGGGTCTCACATTTCTCACCGTGCATTGCACGTCGCCATCGCCATTGCCGCCACGGCGGCGCCCTGTTCAGCGCATGCGGAAGCGGGGAGCTTTGCCAAAAGCTTCCAGTTCGCCATTCCGCCCGGAAATCTGTCCGCCGCCCTGTCGGCGTTTTCCGCAACGACCGGGCTTCAGGTCGTCGCCTCGTCCGGGGACGTCGGCTCCCATATGAGCGCCGGCATATCGGGCAAGTACAAGGCGTCCGATGCCATCGCCCGCCTCCTCGCCAAGTCGGGCTACACCGCCAGCCTGGTCGGCGACATGGTCGTTCTGCAGCAGGCCACGGCGTCGCCGCGCGCGATGCCGATCGCCCTGCAGAGCGCCGGCGGCGCCGGCACGTCCCGCCCCGACGCTGACGAGAGCGAAGCGGCGGAAGGCGATCGGGACATCATCGTCACGGCGGAGCGTCGCGAGCAGCGCCTGGTCGACGTCCCCGTCGCCCTGTCGGCCTTCGGCGGCGAGCAGCTCCGCAATCGCGGCGCCGACCGCCTTGTCGACCTGGCGAGCCAGACGCCCGGCGTCCTCGCCACGGTGCAGGTGTCGGGTGGTGACATGCCGACCTTCACCATCCGCGGCGTTGGCTTTGACGATTTGCGCCCCAACGGCAATCCTGCAACTTCGCTCAACATCGACGGCATCTACCAGGGGTCGGCCATCCTCGCGACCGGCCAATTTTTCGATATCGAGCGGGTGGAGATCCTGAAGGGGCCGCAGGGAACCCTCTATGGACAGAATTCGACCGCAGGTGCGATCAACATCCTGTCCCGCCGTCCGGGCGACAAGCTGAACGGCTATGTCAGCACCGAACTGGCGACCTTCGGCACGGCCCGCATGGAGGGCGCGGTCGGCGGCCCGATCTCGCCGATCGTCAGCGCCCGTATCGCCGCGCTATACACCAGGACGGACGGCTACATGACGGACATCGGCAATGCCAATGCCGTCGCGACCTTCAGGCCGCCTGCCGGCATCCCGCCGCTGCCCGTTACCGGCATGAACCGTGACGTCGCACGATCCGAAAGCATCGCCGGCCGCGCCATCATAGAGATCAACCCGTCCGACCGGACCGAAATATTCCTGAAGGTCAACGGTACGAAGCAGACCGGCGGGGCATTGCAGCCCAGCCGCAACGTCACCCAGAACGGCTTCGCCCCGAACGCGCGATATGAAGTCGATTCGGACGTGCCGACAAAGCTGAACGTTTCCGGCTATGGTATCACCGGCAGTCTGCAGCAGAGCGTCGGTGACGATTACACCTTCGTCCTGACAGGCGGATACAGCCATGTCTCGCACCTCGCGATCTACAATGGGGACGGGGTGCCTATCCGTTTGATCAATATCCTCTACGGCGACAAAGACGATCAGGAATATGCCGAGATTCGGTTCCAGAAGAACGACACGTCGCGGTTCAGCTGGATCGTGGGCGCGACGGCATTTCACGACGACGTTCGCATCGACCAGACCTTTACGATGCTCGACACGACGCGCGGCATCATCCAGGGCGATTACACGCAAAAGCGGACAAGCTTCGGCGTCTTCGGGGATGGAACCTGGGCGTTCGACTCCGGATTCAAGATCGGCGGCGGCCTCCGCTACACGCATGACAAGGTCGACTTCAATGGCCTGACGCAGGGCCTCGATCCCTATGGCGTATCGCTTCTCCCGGCCATCTTCCCGCTTTTGCCCTATAAGTTCGATCGTAACATCCGAAAGTCCCAGGTGTCCGGCCGTATCTACGGCAGCAAGAATTTCGGCCCTTCCTCGTCGATCTATGCGTCCATCAGGCGCGGGTATAAGGGCGGTGGCTTCGATGCCACCACGCCCAGCAACGACCTCGAATCCGCGCCGTTCGGTGCCGAGACGGTCTGGTCCTATGAGCTGGGCTTCAAGATCCTTCCCCGCCGTGCCTTCCTTCAGCTTGAAGGTGCGATCTTCTTCAACGACTACAAGGATATTCAGACGACGGCGGTCACGCAGATCACCACTGCCGCGGGCGTCCTGTCCGGCGGCACGCGTGTCAATGCGGGCGACGCCCAGAGCTGGGGCGCGGAACTGTCCGCGACCATCAGGCCGACCGACGATCTGAAGCTGGAAATCTCCGGCGCCTATCTCGGCAATGAGATCAAGAAGGTCATCTCGACCAATCCCGTCGAACGCCTGCGTCGTGCGGATGCGCGGCTTCCGTTCACACCGGGCGTTAGCCTGAACGGTGCTTTCGAATATACCATCCATGCCTCGGATACGATGGATGTCATCCTCGCGTCCGACGGTCAGTATCTGTCCAAATATTATTTCGACATCGACAACTTCGCCGTGACCAAGTCGCGCTTCATAGGCAATGCGCGCGTAGAACTACGGTATCAGAACAATATCTCCGCCACGGCCTGGGTCCGCAACCTGACCGACACATACTATCCGCTCTCCCGATTCAACTCCGCCACGACCAGCACCGACCTCCCGGCGGCCCCGCGCACCTATGGCATCACGCTTGGATACAAGTTCTGAACCCAGCGCAATGTGGGTGCGGTGAATCTGATTTCACGACCGATATCAAAGCCCATTCATCAAACACCACCTTCATCAGGAAATCTTATGGTTAAGCATAGAAACTTCCGCGCAATGGTTTCCGCTCTCGCTATGCTCGCAGGGCTGTTCACCGCCGGAGAAGCTTCCGCCGAGTTCGTGACGCAATCCGATCAGCGGCCGCCGTCGCCCGCGCGTCTGATCTTCCCCGATACGAAGGACGGACATCATATTTTCGCCGGCGACCTGCACCTGCACACCGTATTCTCGGACGGCTCGGCCTGGCCGACGCTTCGCCTCGCAGAAGCGGCGCATGACGGGCTTAAGTTCGTGTCCTTCACGGAACATGACATCATCACGCCAAAGATCCGCGACACCGGCACCAACAAGAACCGCAGCTATGAAATCGGCCGCGCGTTCATCTCTTCGGGCATGCTTGGCCTCGGCGGCATGAAACTCTCGCTCGGGTCGGAGATCACGCGCGCGATCGGGCATTTCAATTGTCACTTCCTCAAGGATGCAAATGCGCTGAACCCGGGGAAAGTCCATTACAGCACCTTCAAGCAGACGGGCGGGCAGCTCCGGGTCGACTGGAACCGGACCAGCGCGGACGAGAAAGATCTGGAAGCACGGTTCCGCGAAGCGAAGCGGCAGGGCGCCATCTGCCAGTGGAATCATCCGACCATCCCCTCCTCCTCCCCTGGTGAGGCAGTGGTGACGCCGTTCCTCGAACGGATGTTTTCAGAGGGTCTGCTGTCGGGGATTGAGGTTGCGCAAAGCGATTTCATCCACCCCAGCGCGATGGACGTGGCCCTGAAATATAACCTCTATATCGCGGCGACTACGGACGCTCATCTCGGGACCGCGTTGGAGCAGGAGGCGGCGGGGATGGATCACCGCGTCGCCACCCTGTTCCTGACGCAGGGAGAGGATGAAGCGGCCTTCAAGGATGCGCTGGAAAAGCGTCGTACGGTCGGCCTCTTCCGCGACACTTTCTTCGGCACGCGCGAGAATGTTCAAACGGTGATGAACGCGGTCCTGAAGATGTCGTTCACCAAATATTCGCCGTCAGAGTTTCTGATCGGAAACTCAGGCGAGATGGAGATCGCGAATGCTGGCCCGATCGACGTCGAGCTTGAGATCGTTCAGCCGGACTTTCGCCTGCTGAACTATCCGCGCTTCGTGAAGATACCGCATGGATCGAAAGTCACGCTGAAGGCGCTGCGCATCGACGGCCCGAACTTCAAAGGCCTGAAAGTCCGCGTGATCAATTCGCTTGTGACATCGCGTGACCAGCTGGAATTTTTCCTGGAGGCGCAGCCGTTCGATCTGAACGCCATCACCGGCAAGGGTACGCTGAGCAACATCCCCGACGATCTCGACGGCTGGATGTAAGACGGCTGAATGTTCGGCGGCCATGGGTCTTCGGATCCATGGCCGTTTGCATGTCATGCAAGCTCGCGCACCGCTTGCTGCCTCTTCTCATGCCGCGCAAACTCGCCGAGGGCATCCGCAAGAGACGGCAGGTGCGCCCCGCGCCCCGTCGCGAGCGGTACGCGGGAGGGGCGTGGCGCCATTTGGTTCAGGCGGGCGCCCGGCACGGCGCGGATCAGATGCCGGGGCAGGTTCAGGCTGTCCGCGACGGCTTCCGCGAACTCTGCCCATGATAGCTCCGTCTCATTGGTGAGGTGCCAGAGGCCCTGCTCACCGTCGATCAGGAGGTCGAGCGCGACCCTGACGAGATGCGGCACATAGGTCGGCGTGATCCGCTGGTCCGCCGCGGCCTCGAACGGCTGCCCCGCCGTCAGGGCGCGAGCGACCGCGACGGCAAAGTTGAACTCGTCATGGGGAGAGAAGAAGGCTGCGGTGCGAACGATGAGATGCGTCCCCGCCAGGGCGAGAAGTCCCTCCTCCATGCGCGCCTTGCTCTCGCCATAGACGTTGCGCGGGTCGGGCGCGTCGGTTTCGACATAGGCCCCTTCCGCCTTGCCCCCGAAGACGAGGTCGCTTGAGACATTGAGGGTGGCAAGCCCCCGCTCCTCCGCCATCCGCGCAAGGCGGACCGGGCCGTCGCTGTTCGCCGCAAAACAACGGGCGGCATGGCTTTCCGCCTCGTCGACCCGTACCCAGCCGGCGGCGTTCACCACTGCCCAGGGATCGTGCCGGTCCAGCGCAGCCCCGATGCTGGCCTCGCTGGTGATGTCGAGCGCGTGCCGCGCCGTCAGCACATGCGGTATGTTGCGGAGCGTACAGGCCCGCGCGAACGCTTGCCCCAGGGTTCCTGTCGCGCCCATGATCAGGAGGGGCCGACCCATGGGCGCACGCTCCCTGCAACTGTCCGCCCGGTGCTGCACGGCCGGGGCAGGACGGCGGACGGCGGGATATTCAAGCCGGATCGGCCGACGCCACCAGCCCGGCTGCGCTGCAAGCGGATGCCGTGCAGCGCCAGTGGCCAGAGCCGTGCCGAGCGCTGCGAGAGCGGTCGCGCGCGGCGTTCCGCTACTGACGTCGAATATGCCCGGCTCATAGATGCCGGGGGCGGTCAGCAGCGTGTTCCATCCGCTACTGCCGAGCAGCGACCAGAGCGTGATCGCTCGCACGTCCACGCCCTCATTGCGCAGATCCTCGGCGCAATCCCACGCCTCCGCCAGCCAGCGCAGCTGCTCCTCGCGCGTGCAGCCATTATGGACTTCGGTGACCGCGATCGGGGTCGCATAGCGGTCCCACGCCTCCTCTATCACGCCCCTCAGACCGGGCGGGGGCGGCTCCAGCACCCGGATCGCCTCGACATCGGCATAGCGCTGCCCGTCATTGCCGCCATGCGCATGGGCGGGATAGCGCTGCATGCGATGGTCGAGGAACCGCTCGCTGGTCAGATAATGGTTGATGCCGATGATGTCTGGCGGACAGGGATCGGCCGCAATGGCCTCCAGCCTGTGCTCCAGCCCGTGCGCGGCCATGCGCCGCCACAGCGGATGACCGCGCCGTACGCGCCCGAACAGCAGGTCCCATGTCGCCCAGCGCCGGATATTCTCGAACGCAGCCTGCTCGCGCAACTCGGCAGTGGCGAAGGTGCGGCCGAGATCCTCCGTCTGAACGAGCCGCGCGGCGGGATTGACCCTGCGAATGGCCTGCATCGCGAGCCGGGTTCCGTCGATCTGGTTGAGGAGCGCGCGCCAGAACGCGCCCTCGTCGCGGACATGCGGATACCAATGGCCATAAAGCGCCGAAAAGCGCGCCGTGGTGAGCGGCTCATTGACCGGCGTCCACTGGTTGATCCAGGAATAGCGCTCCGCAACGCGGGCCGCGAAATCAGCGAGACCCCGCGCGAAACCGTCATCGTCGAGGAGATGCGTGTAGGAGGGACCGCTGCCGTGATGGACAAGCCCGGCAATGACGTCGATGCCATGTGCGCGCAGCCGGTCGATCCGCGCATCCACGCCCTGCCAGAGATGCTGTCCGGGCCGATCAGGCGCAATGCATTCCCATAATATAGGATAACGGATCGTCGTTATGCCGATGTCGGCAAATAGATTCAGATCGTCGATCCGATCATAGTGGCCGCATCGCTCGAACTGATCCTGATATGTATCCCGAACCCTGTTGATGGTGCACTCCGGCCCACCCCATAATTCCAGATGCCTCTTCATCGTACATATCTCCCAGACCTTCGCCAGAACGACTGACATGGATCAGGTTTCCGCTCTCGACTTGATATCTTGTGTTATCTCTTTGAACTTGGGCCGGTTTGTACAGGAACCGGAGCGATGAACGGCGTGTTGCCGATGTTCATCATTCAGCAAGGTTCCAGACATGAGCGGCATTCCAAGCGACGTCGACGCCATCAACCCCGACAGCCCGACGGAGGGCGGCGGCACGCTCATCTGCTTCAGTCACCTGCGCTGGAACTTCGTCTATCAGCGGCCGCAACATCTGATGAGCCGCTTCGCCCGGGACCGGAAGGTCATCGTTTGGGAAGAGCCGATCCACGATGCGCCAAGTGCGACGTTGGACACCCATGTCTGCGACTGTTCCGGCGTCACCATCCTCACCCCGCACCTCCCCGCCGGCCTCAGCCGGCATGAGGAGACGGAAACATTGCGCGCCCTGCTCGACGGCGCGATCACCCGCGATCCGGCGCGACCGCTCATCTGCTGGTACTATACGCCGATGATGCTGCCCTTCTCCGACCATCTGGCGGCGGACTGCATCGTCTATGACTGCATGGACGAGCTGGCGAACTTCAAGGGCGCGCCGTCAGAGCTTCTCCCGCTTGAGCAGCGGCTGCTCGACAGCTGCGACCTCGTCTTCACCGGCGGGCACAGTCTCTACGAGGCAAAGGCCGCGCGCCATCCTTCGGTCCATGCCTTTCCATCCAGCGTCGACGCCACCCACTTCTCGACCGCCCGCGCCGCTGGTCCGGAGCCGGAGGATCAGGCGGAGCTCCCCTCCCCGCGCCTCGGTTTTTATGGCGTCGTGGACGAACGGATGGACCTCGCGCTGCTGGAAGGTTTGGCGGACGCGCGGCCCGAATGGTCCATCGTCATCGTGGGGCCAGTGGTGAAGATCAGCGACGCCGACCTGCCCCGCCGCCCCAACCTCCATTATCTGGGCGGCAAGGGCTATGCCGAACTGCCCGACTATCTACGCGGCTGGGACGTCGCCCTGATGCCCTTCGCCATCAACGAGGCGACACGCTTCATCAGTCCCACGAAGACACCCGAATATCTCGCCGCGGGCTGCCCCGTCGTCTCTACCCCGGTGCGTGACGTCGTGCGCGGCTATGGCGATGTCGAGGCGGTGCGCATCGCGGACGGGCGGGACGCTTTCGTCGCCGCCTGCGACGCGGCGCTTACCCTCTCCCGCACAAACGGCTGGCTGGCCGCCGTCGACGCGCGGCTCGCAGGGGAGAGCTGGGATCTCACGCAATGCGCGATGAGCAACCTCATTGACGAAGCGGTGCAACGCAGCAGCCACGTCTATCCCGTGGTGTCGCCTATTGGCGCAGACGGAGACCGCCCGCAATCCTATGACGTCATGGTCGTCGGGGCAGGCTTTGCCGGCGCGATCATGGCGGAACGGCTCGCACGCGACGCGGGCAAGCGGGTGCTGGTCGTGGACAAGCGGCCGCACGTCGCCGGCAACGCCTATGACCGACTGGACGATGCCGGCATCCTCATCCACCAATATGGCCCCCATATCTTCCACACCAATTCGGCCGACATCTTCGAGTATCTCTCGCAGTTCACCGAATGGCGTGGCTATGAGCACCGCGTGCTCGCGGCTGTCGGCGACCGCCTGGTACCGATGCCAATCAACCGCACGACGGTGAACAGCCTCTACCATCTTGATCTGCGGACGGAGGAGGAGGCCGCCGCCTTCCTGGCCTCCCGCGCAGAGCCCGTGGATATCGTCCGCACGTCGGAGGATGTCGTCATCTCGGCGGTGGGACGCGAACTCTACGAGACTTTCTTCCAGGGTTACACCCGCAAGCAATGGGGAATGGACCCGTCGGAACTGGACAAGTCGGTGACCTCACGCGTGCCGACGCGAACCAACACCGACGACCGTTATTTCACCGACACCTACCAGGCCATGCCGAGAGACGGCTTCACCCATATGTTCGAACGGATGCTCGACCATCCGAACATCGACCTGCTGCTCGGCGTCGATTTTACCGAAGTGCGGCAGGCCTATCCGCATCAGCACCTCGTCTTCACGGGACCCATCGACGAATATTTCGGCTATTGCTACGGCAAGCTTCCCTACCGCTCCCTGCACTTCCGGCACGAAACGGTGGATCAGGAACAATTTCAGCCCGTGGCCGTGGTGAACTATCCGTCAGAGGACGTTCCGCACACCCGCATTACCGAATATAAGCATTTGACCGGCCAGACCGCGCCGCGCACCAGCATCACCTATGAATATCCGAGCGGTGAGGGCGATCCCTACTATCCCATTCCACGCGCCGAGAACCAGGCGCTGTTCAAGCGCTACGAAGCGCTGGCGCTCGCCCAGCCCGATGTGAGCTTTGTCGGCCGGCTGGCGACCTATCGCTATTATAACATGGATCAGGTGGCCGGTCAGGCGCTTGCTACCTATCGCCGCCTGAAGCAGCGCTGGGATGCCGACCGCCAGCCCGCAGCCACCGGCGCGCGCGCCGGAACGACCGTCGTTGCCGACGCATGATATTGATCCGGCTCCCTTTTCCGTCTCGCGCGTTGTGAGCCGGACCTTTCACGAGCCAGATGGACGTCACGCGTGCTGGAACCGCAGGATGAGGTGTCCGAACGGGAGGTACAGCAGGGCCTGAGGGCCTTGCTGGTCGACGCCTCCTTCGCCACCGCCATAGGCGCCCTTAACAGCGGCGTGGTGCTCCTTGCGCTCGCGCTGCATGTCGGCGTGAGTACGGTCCAGATCGGCATATTGGCCGCCATCCCCCTGTTCACCCAGATCTTGCAGGCACCCGCAGTTTCGCTGGTGGAGCGGTTGCGCACGCGCCGCCGCATCTCCGTCATCAGTGTTTTTCTCGCGCGGCTCGCCCTGCCCATCTACGCCGTCGTGCCGTTCATCCCCGACCGTAATGTCGCCGCCGCATCCCTGATGGCGGCGGCCCTGTTGCACTACGGCCTCAACGCGGTGGGTGCGTGTAGCTGGAACAGCTGGATGCGCGACCTCGTGCCGGAGGAGGAGCTTGGGCGTTTCTTTGCCCGGCGGACCCTGTTCGGCACGGCGGTTAGCGCGGTCGCTACTATTGTCGGAGCCTACGCGCTCCAGCAGGCTGGGACGGACCGGGCTTTCGGCAACAGCATCTTCTGCGGCCTCTACCTTTTCGGCTTCGCTTGCGGTCTCGTCAGCACGGTCGCGCTCGCCCGCGTGCCGGAGCCACGTATGCCCCCCGGCAGTGACGATGTGCCGATCCGGCGGTTGCTGACCGGGCCGCTGCGCGACAGGAACTTCCGGCAGATGCTGCGCTATCTTGCAAGCTGGCAATTCGCCGTGAACCTCGCAACGCCGTTCTTCACCGTCTATTTCGTGCGCGAACTCGGCTTCGGCATGGGGTTCGTGCTGATCTTCAGCTTCATCAGCCAGATCGCGAACCTCGCCGTCATCCGGGGATGGGGCCGCCTGAGCGATCATTTCTCCAACAAGTCGGTGCTGAGCGTGGCCACGCCACTGTTCATCTTCTCCATCGTCGCCATGGCCTTTGCCAGCGATGTGGACGGCATGACAGCCCGGTCCGCCTATCTCGTCATGCTGCACATCATCATGGGCGCGGCGGCGGCGGGCGTGGGGCTGGCTTCCGGCAATATCGTGCTGAAGCTCAGCCCCGGCGGCGCGGCGACCGGCTATCTCGCCTCCAACGCCATTATCGGCGCAATCGCCGCCGGCATGGCGCCCATCATCGGCGGCTGGGCCAGCGACTTCTTCGCCGCGCGCAAGCTCACCCTTGCCGTGCGATGGACCAGCCCTGAGGGCGCGGCCGAACTCGGCGTCATGTTCACGCACTGGGAATTCTTCTTCCTCGTATCGGCCGTGATTGGCCTCTATGCCCTCCATCGCCTGAGCCTCGTTCAGGAAAGCGGCTTCACCGGCCGCAGGGAGGTGGTGTCCCACATCGTCTACTCTGCCCGCCGCAACCTCGGCAACATCTCCTCAGTGACGGGACTTCGCGAAGCGATGAGCTTCCCCGCCGGTGAACTCATCAAGCTGCGCGAGCGCAAGATGGCGATCATCCAGGGCCTGCAGGAGCGGCTGCGGAGCAGCCTCAGCCTCAGCACCAGGCGGCAAGTCACGGGATGGGTGCTGGAGGCGGGCTATGCGGTGCCCCCGCCTGATCCTTCGCTGGACGATCTGCTCGACAGGATTGCATGACGGAGGGAAGCTGCCCGCCGGCGCGACGTGGCCGAACCCGCATGGCACGGAGGATCGCAGCATGACCGTCACTGACATCGCGACACGCACCTACAACCATAATTTCCGGCTCGACCCTATCGTCCGCAGCCTGCTCGACACGGATTTCTACAAGCTCCTCATGCTCCAGATGATCCGGCACATTCATCCGGATGTGGAGGCGACATTCTCCGTCATCAACCGCACCCGCTCGGTCCGTCTCGCCGACATCATCGACGAGGAGGAGCTGCGCGCCCAGCTCGACCATGCGCGGGAGGTCCGCTTCGCCAAAAAGGAGCTGATATGGCTGACCGGCAACAGCTTCTATGGGCGGCAGCAGATGTTCAGCCCGGAATTCATTGCCTGGCTCGCCGATTTCCGCCTGCCCGACTATCGGCTGCGCAAGGTGGACGGTCAGTATGAACTCTGCTTCGAGGGTCCATGGACGCACACGACCATGTGGGAGATTCCCGCGCTCGCCATCCTCAACGAACTGAAATCGCGCGCGGCCATGCGCAACAAGGGCAGGTTCGCGCTCGACATCCTCTATGCGCGCGCCAAGACCAGGCTGTGGGAGAAGGTGGAGCGGCTGAAGCTGCTGCCCGATCTCGTCCTCTCGGACTTCGGCACCCGGCGGCGGCACGGCTTCCTGTGGCAGCGCTGGTGTGTCGAGGCGCTGAAGGAAGGGTTGAGCGACCGCTTCATCGGCACGTCTAACGTCCTCCTTGCCATGGACAGCGATCTGGAGGCCATCGGCACCAACGCGCATGAATTGCCCATGGTCGCCGCCGCGCTGGCCGGGGACGATGCATCGCTCGCCCGCGCGCCCTATCAGGTGCTGGAGGCGTGGCGACGGCATTATAACGGCAATCTGCTTATAGCCCTGCCCGACGCCTTCGGCACCACCGCCTTTCTGCGCGATGCGCCCGGCTGGCTTGCGGACTGGACCGGCTTCCGCCCCGACAGCGCCCCGCCCATCGAAGGCGGCGAGCAGATCATCCGCTGGTGGCAGGATCAGGGCGTCGATCCGCGCACCAGGCTGCTGATCTTCTCCGACGGCATGGATGTCGATACGATCGAGGCGACATACAGGCACTTCAACGGGCGTGTGCGGACAAGCTTCGGCTGGGGCACCAACCTCACCAATGATTTTCGCGGCTGCGATCCCGACGGTGACGAAGGGCTGGAGCCGATTTCCCTCGTCTGCAAGGTCACAAGCGCGAACGGACGTCCGGCGGTGAAGCTGTCCGACAATCCCGCCAAGGCGACCGGCGATCCCGCCGAGATCGAGCGCTATCTGCGGGTCTTCGGATCCGCTGGCCATGCCCCCTCGCCGGTCGTGGTTTAGCGGCGGATTTCCGTTCGCTGTCTGCGACCGGACGTGGCGCCATCAGGAATGAGGGAGGGCAGCCCCCTCCTTCCTTTTACCCGACGCTTTTCCGTCGGTACCGGAAGTACCAGACCTCAGAGCGAGAACCGGTATATCGACTTGAATTATAATAGGAAAATATGGAATTTTTCCCTTCAGTTTCGGGCATGGTAATCACCGGGCAATCACCATTCACATCGCGCTCGCGCACCATAGTGCGCGGTAGGATCGACTCTGCGCATAAGCTATCGGAAAATGCATCTACACGCGCATGGCGCGACCTCCAAAATCAGAGCGACCATGCCGTCTCCTACGATCGATTTTCGCACCATCCGACCACATCACGGAAGCCAGCATAGCGGTTTTGAGGAGGCGATTTGTCAACTCGCCGCGTTAGAAACCGCTCCTGACGCGCCATTCCACCGTAAGGGCGCTGGGGCTGACGCTGGCCTCGAATGCTACCGCGTCGAGGCAGATGGATCGGAGACTGGCTGGCAGGCGAAGTATTTCTTCGAGTTCGGCAGCAGCGAAGCGTCGCAGCTCACCGAATCGCTAAGCCAAGCGATCGCACGCCACCCCCAGCTTGGGCGCTTCATTGTCGGCTTACCCTTCAACCTATCGGACGGGCGAGTGGGCAATCGGATTTCCGAAAGGGATCGCTGGAACCGCTGGGTGCAAGCTCGCGCCGACGCAATCCTTCCGCGTGTCGTTACGATTGAGCTTTGGGATGAGACCCAGCTCATCGAGCGCTTCTCTCGAAATGAGCCGCAGTACGCGGGTCGACGGCACTATTGGTTCGATCTGCTGCATTTCACGCCCGACTGGTTTCAAACGCGCTTCGCGATCACTCGCAAGGCGCTGGGTACGCGCTACACACCCGAACTCAACATTGAACTCCCGATCCGCCGCGGGCTGCTCGCGATCGCTCGTGATCCTGCCTTCATTGAGAGTTTGACGCGCCTCGCTGATGAACTCGACGAGGCGCGGCATCGCACGACCGATAGCGTTGCGAGGATTCTGGCAAGTGGCCCCGCCGCGACGCAAGCTGCGGACCTGGATGTTCGATTTCGGGCGATCAGCAGTTTGATCCGGACGGCGTCGATCAGCCCAGCCGATCCAGTTCCATTTGATCCGTGGGTAAGGGCTCTCGATGAGGCGAGTGAAACGTTAGGTGTTTGTTCGGCAGCGATCTGGGACTTGCGTACTCAGCAAGGCGGTGATCGCGACGAGGTGCGGCGTGTCCAATTTTTCGTCGAACACCTCTATGAAGCAATCGAGAAGGTCTCCGGGATCATCAAGCGGCCAGTCAGCCGGCTGGCGAACGAACATCGGTTGCTTGTGACCGGTGAGGCGGGGACTGTCAAACGGCGTTCAAAAGGGACCCCCGATCGGCGTCGAAGAGGGACCCCCTTT
>NZ_LSJO01000461.1:0-3104 GCF_001556735.1 Sphingomonas sp. CCH9-F2
CCGCCTCGGCATGGCGGGTCGTCTCGCTGCTGACGTCGGCGTAGTTGGCGGTCGCGCGCGTGCCGCCGGCATAGCCGGACGTGACCGAGCGGACCCCCTTCAGCTGTTCGAACACCGCCTCCATGCCCCAGAAGCATCCGCCGGCCAGCACCGCCACCTGCGTGCCGGTGCCGGGCGGCACGTCCTGCGCCGCGGCGGGAAGGGGAACGGCGCGTTCGGCCTGCGCACTGCCGCAGGCGGCAAGCGAGAGCGTCGCGGCGACAGCGAGGGTGCGGAACATCGTCATCGCGCCGATATGGGGAGCGTGGTGGCGGCCCGCCAGTCTAGCCAGACGTCAGCGGACGGCGTGGATCGCGGCGGGGGCGGGGGCGGTCGCGGCGTGCGCGTCGACCACGTGCACCGCACCCATGCCCAGCGTCCCGATCAGGAAGCCGCCGGCGAACTGCCATGCGAAGCTGGACTTGATGAAGCGGGTCATATGTCGTCTTTCTTCGTCTTTTCGGCCGTCTGTGCGGCGGGATCGAACCTGCGGCGATCGTTCGGCGCGGGGCCGGCGGATCGTCCGTGGTCGTCTATGGCCGGGACGGGATGAACCGGGGCTGGAACGCTCGTTCATCCGGCGTTGATATAAGCGCGCCGCCGCCGAGCGCACAGCCCGGCGGCGGAAAGTCAGCGTTTCGAAATGCGTCGCGTCAGCGCAGCGCCGCGCACGCCGTCTGGATGCGCGTGCACGCCTCGGTCAGCAGCGCCTCCGACGTGGCGTAGCTGATGCGCATCGCCGGCGACAGGCCGAACGCCACGCCCTGCACCGCCGCGACGCGTGCGTCGTCCAGCAGATAGGTGACGAAATCGCTGTCGCTTTCGATCCGCTTGCCGTCCGGCGTCGTCTTCCCGATCACGCCCGCGATGTCGGGATAGACGTAGAAGGCGCCTTCGGGGCGCGGGCAGGTGATGCCGTCGGCGGCGTTGAGCATCGAGACCACCAGGTCGCGGCGCGTCTGGAACGCGGCGGCGCGCTCCTTAAGGAACGACTGGTCGCCGGTCAGCGCCGCCACCGCCGCCGCCTGCGCGATCGAACAGGGGTTGGACGTCGACTGCGACTGGAGCTTGGCCATCGCCTTGATCAGCCACGGCGCGCCGGCGGCGAAGCCGATCCGCCAGCCGGTCATCGCATAGGCCTTCGAACAGCCGTTGACGGTCAGCGTCCGCTCGTACAGCGACGGGCACACTTGCGCGATCGTGGCGAACTGGAAATCGTCGTAGACGATATGCTCGTACATATCGTCGGCGAAGACCCACACGTGCGGGTGGCGTTCCAGCACCGCGCCCAGCGCCTTCAGCTCGTCCGCCGAATAGGCCGCGCCGGTCGGGTTGGACGGCGAGTTCAGGATCACCCACTTGGTCTGCGGGGTGATCGCCGCCTCCAGCATCGCCGGCGTCAGCTTGTAATCATATTCGGCGCCCGCGGGCACGATCACCGGCACCGCGCCCGCGAACTGGACGACGTCCGGGTAGCTGACCCAGTACGGCGCGGGCACGATCACCTCGTCCCCCGCATCCAGCGTCGCCACCAGCGCGTTGAACAATGTGTGCTTGCCGCCGACGTTCACCGTCACCTGCGCGGGCGTATAATCGAGCGCGTTGTCGCGGCGGAACTTGGCGACGATCGCGTCCTTCAGCTCGGCGGTGCCGTCGACGTTGGTATATTTGGTCTTGCCGTCGCGGATCGCCTGGATCGCGGCTTCCTTCACGAAATCGGGCGTGTCGAAGTCCGGCTCGCCCGCGCCCAGGCCGATGACGTCGACGCCGGCGCGCTTCAGTTCCAGCACGCGGCTGGTGATCGCCAGCGTGGGGGAGGGGTTGATGCGGTCGAGCGCGGCGGAGGTCTTCATGGATGGCGCCTTCGATGGAAAATTGCGTGCGCGCCTATGCGACGTATGCGATCATTGTGCAACCGCGAGCACGGCGGGCATCAGCCCGCGCACCGCATTGCCGAGGTGGAAACCGCCCGCCAGATCCGCGACGGTGACGTCGCCTTCCACCGCCGCGCCGCTGTCGAGCAACTGCGCGCGCAGCACGCCTGGCAGCAGATGGGGGCCACGCGGCGTGACCAGCACGCCGTCGCGCGGGACGAACAGCGAAGTGAAGCTGCCCTCCGTCACATGGCCGCGGTCGTCGACGAACAGCACCTCGTCCGCTCCGCACGCACGGCGCGCGGCGTCGTAGAAAGCGCGGTCGCTGGTCTTGTGCCGCAGTCGCAGGTCGCGCGGCGGGACGGGCAGCGGCGCCACCGCGACGCGCAGCGGCCCTTCGGGCGGCACGGGCATCGGCGCGACCTCGATCGCGATCGCGCCCGATCGCGCGAGCAGCAGGCGGATGCGCATCGCGTCGCGCAGCCGGAAGGTCGCGGCCTGAAGTTCGTTGCGCGCGGCGTGGCGATCGAAGGTGAATCCCAGCGTCGCGGCGCTGGTGCGCATCCGTTCCAGATGCCGTTCGATCAGCACGATGCCCTCCATCGGATCGAACGCCATCGTCTCGATCAGATCGAACGCCGGGCACGCGCCCGCCAGGAACGCGCCCTTGGCCAGCGCCTCGTCCCATTCGGCGTCGGCGCGCGAATCGGCGACGATCCCGCCGCCCAGCCCGATCGTCGCGTAATCCGCCCCGTCGGCGATCGTCAGCGTGCGGATCGCGACGTTGAACATCGCACCCTGCGCGCCGCGGTCGATCCGGCCGATCGCGCCGGTATAGGCGCCGCGCGGCGAACCGCGCTCCAGCCCGGCGATCGCCTGCATCGCGCGCACCTTCGGGGCGCCGGTGATCGACCCGCACGGGAACAGCGCGGCCAGCACGTCCAGCGCATCGCGACCCGGCGCCAGATCGGCGGTGACCGTCGACGTCATCTGGTGGACGGTCGGATAATGTTCGACCGCGAACAGGTCGGGCACCGCGACGCTGCCCGCGACCGCGACGCGCGCCAGATCGTTGCGCATCAGATCGACGATCATCAGGTTTTCGGCGCGCTGCTTGGCACTGGCGGCCAGCGCGGCGGCGGCGTGCGCGTCCGCGGCGGGATCGGCATGGCGGCGCGCGGTCCCCTTCAT
>NZ_LSJO01000462.1:0-11550 GCF_001556735.1 Sphingomonas sp. CCH9-F2
TCGGGTTCATAGCCCTATCGGGCGTTGCCGTCCTCAACGGCCTCGTGATGATGAGCGCGATCGGGAAGCATCGCGAGGAAGGGGCGAGCGACGATGACGCGATCGTGGACGGCGCAATGGAGCGCGTCCGCCCGGTGCTGATGACCGCGCTGGTGGCATCGCTCGGCTTCGTGCCGATGGCGCTCGCCACCGGCACAGGTGCCGAGGTGCAACGGCCGCTCGCAACCGTCGTCATCGGCGGCCTCATTACTTCGACCGCCCTGACCTTGCTGGTGCTGCCAGCGATCACCGCCCTGGCGGGCCGGTGGTCGCAACGGCGACGCCCCGACCCTGCCACCCCGACGCACGCGCTCGCGTGATGAAGCGGAGACAATTTACCGTGGAAACATCATCCAACCGCCCGTGGCGCCTCCCGCTGCACTTGAGAGGGGTGACGACGTTCCTTGCCGTCGCCACCGCGACGTTCATGGCAAGCGCCGCCTATGCACATGGGGTCGCCGAAGGCGATCAGGCATTCATCGAAACGATCAACGGACCCGCCCCTGGCGCCTTCCTCTATCTCGGCGCCAAGCACATGGTCACAGGTTACGACCATCTGCTGTTTCTGTTCGGGGTGATCTTCTTCCTCTACCGGATGAAGCAGGTTGCCGCCTACGTGACGCTGTTCGCGATCGGCCACAGCACGACGCTGATCGCCGGCGTTCTGCTCGGCACCCACGTCAGTCCCTATGCGATCGACGCGATTATCGGTCTGTCGGTGGTCTATAAGGCGCTCGACAATCTCGGTGCCTATCAGCGGTGGTTCGGCGTCCAGCCTAACGCCAAGGCCGCGGTCCTGATCTTCGGCCTGTTCCACGGCTTCGGCCTCGCGACCAAGCTCCAGGACTTCGCGCTGCCATCGAACGGCCTTTTGGTGAATCTGTTGTCGTTCAACGTCGGCGTCGAAATCGGCCAGTTACTCGCTCTGTCCGCGATCCTGATCGTCATGGGCTACTGGCGCCGCACCGCCAGCTTCCGCCGACATGCCTTTGCCGCGAACGTGGTCCTGATGACCGCGGGCTTCGTCCTTACCGGCTACCAGCTCGCCGGCCTCATTCTCGAAGGGAACGCCTGATGAAAAACGCCAATCTGCCAAACGTCGGCGATCTCCCGACGCTGCGCCAGCTCAACCGGGCAACGGCGCTTGCCTTCGGCGTCGCCGTCGCGCTGCTCGCGACGACGATCCTGCCCGCCGAATACGGCGTCGATCCGATCGGGACGGGCCGCCTGCTCGGCCTCACTCGCATGGGAGAGGTCAAGCAGGCCGAACATGCAGCCGAGACCGCCACAGTCCCGGCGACCACGGCGCCGGCTTCGCCGGCTGCAAGGTCGAGCGTGCCGGCGACCGCGCAGACGGCCGAGGTGAAGATCACGCTCCAGCCCGACGAAGGTCGCGAAGTGAAGGCAGACATGCGCGCTGGCGACCGGATCGCCTACGCCTGGTCGACCGGCGGACCGGAGGTCCGTTTCGAGCTTCACGGCGAGGAACACGACGCGCCGGCAGATAAATACACCAGCTACGAGAAAGGATCGTCCGCCGGCGAGAAGGGCGATTTCCAGGCTCCTTTCGACGGGATGCACGGATGGTATTGGCGCAACCGCACCACTGCGCCCGTGACCATCACCGTGACGGCGACCGGCACGTTCCGCAGCTTCGCTGCGAAGCCGAAATCCTGATCGTAGCGATGCACTCCACCCTTTCCACCACGAGGAGACTACCCATGAAATACGCAGTCCTAGCCGTCGCGGTATTGGCCGCAGCCCCCGCCGCCGCCCATCCCGTTCACGACGAGGAAGCGCATAGCCAAGCGCCCGCCGAGGTGGCGCGTCAGCACGTCGTTCGCATGGTGACGCAATCCAAGCTCGCCCCGAGCTGGTCCAAAGCAAAGGTCGAGGGCACCGCGCAGCGGACCGCCAACGGCGCGCGTCAGACCGTCGTGACTTTCACCAATCCCTCCGAGCCTGTCGCACGGCGCACGCTTCACGTCGTGATTGGTGCGGACGGCAAGGTTGTTTCCGCCAACCCTTCGGCGAGCTGAATAATCGGCTCGTTGCGGGACCATACCCGAGCCGGCAGCCCTTCGGGGTTGCCGGCCAACTTGGCGACGGACCCGCGAGGCGTGAGTCCGGATTAATGAGGAAGCGGAATGGTTGACGTGCGCATCTGCGCCGCCACGCTACTTATGATGACCGTTGGCTGTTCGGAGCCGTCACCAAATACTCGCGACACGTCGGAGATACACCGACCTCACTCAATGACGCGGGTCTTGGAACAGCGATACGTCACATGCGCAGACGGCAGCCGGGCCGACATTGATTTCCTCGACGACGGTTTGCGCATGGCCGTGACATGGTTGCCGTCCGGGCCGACCGAGATTCTGGCGGCGTCCAAGACAGGAGAGCCCTTCACGGGGCGTCACACGCGTGCGATCATGGCCGGAGGAACGATCGCATTCGAGCGCGGTCGCACTCTCCTACGCATCTGCCAACATCCTCACCGATGATAATGAGCGGGTCTGACGCTTCGGCGGTGAAGACGGCGAAATCCATACCATCAGGCTTGAAGACCCTGCGCGACCCTGACGGGCACGGCCCTATCGGCGCGTTCGCGCCGACCGAGCCACCGTCCCGGCGTCTCGTCCCAAAGGGTAACGATCCTCGCGTGAGGTGTGCCACGTGGCACACCTGCGGACGCGCAAAGATGCGAGACGCTCCCCTGTAGAGCGCCACGGCCCTCCCCCGGAGGCCCGCCAGCGCGGGGAACACCAAGGGCTGCTGCCCTTTCGTTCCCGAAGGAAAATAGACGGCCCCGTGTGGTCCGCCAAGCGCGGCACCCGACGCCCTAAGGGGCGTCGGCCGCGCTAAGGCGGCCTGCCCGCGCCAGGCCATCGATTTTCCTCCTCCCTCCCCATCCCGCTCCTCGCCGGAGAGGCAGACCCGGTTGCTGCGGCAACCGGCTTTCAGCCGCAGGAAGAAGGAGGAAAGAGAATGGCTTACACCCGATACAAGGGCGATCCCTACTGGAAACGGGCCAATGTGGACGGGACCAGCGCGGACGGCACCCCCTACCGCCGTGGCGAGCGCGTGTTCTTCTATCCGCGTTCCGGCGCGACCTACGCAGGGGACGGCGCGGCGCGCGCATCGGCCGAGTTTGACGAACTCGCGAGCCTCGAAGGCTGACCCCTCCCCCATCACCGAACCTTATTCAGATCAGGAGCATCATCATGGGTATCATCACCGTCAAGCTGTCGCAGCTTCGCCTTTCCCCGCTCAATCAGCGGCGCGTGAAGCCTTCCGCCGTCGAGAGCATGGCCGACGACATTGCCGCGCACGGCCTGTTGCAAAACCTTGTCGCCTATGAGGACGAGGGCCTGTTCTATGTGTTCGCCGGAGGGCGGCGCTATCGCGGCCTCAAAGAACTGGCGAAGCGCAAGCAGATCAAGAACAGCGACGCGTTTCCCGTCGAGGTCCGCACCAAGGAAGAGGCCATCGAACTGTCGCTCGCGGAGAACTTCCAGCGCGAGGACATGCACCCGGCAGACAGCATCCGCGCCTTTGCGGCGCTACGCGATACCGGCATGGACGCCGAGGAAATCGCTGCCCGGTTCGGTCAGGCGGTCAGCTTCGTCTATAAGATGCTTCGCCTTTCCGCGCTGGCACCGGCGCTGATCGACCTGATCGCCAAGGACCAGTTGTCGCTTGAGGCGGCGCGCGCGCTCACCCTCACTGACGACCACGACCAACAGGTGAAGGTATGCAAGGCGGCGAACGGCCACGCCCACACCATCCGGCGGATGCTCACCACCGAGAAGGTGGACACCACCAGCGGCGCGTTTATCTTCGTCGGGCGCGACGCCTACGAGGCGAAGGGCGGGACGATCACGGTAGACCTGTTCAGCCAAGGGGCCGAGGGGTTTGCCGACCATCCCGAGCTTGTGCAGGAACTGGCGGAGGACAAGCTGGACGGTATCGCCGACGAGTATCGCGCGATCGGTTGGCATGAGGTCCGCGCCACGCTGGACCGGCCCTACGACCTTTACATGAAGGGCAGCCTGTATCCGGCCACGCGCGAGCCGACCGAGGACGAGGCCGCGCGGATCGAGGCAATCGACGTCGCTATCGAACAGATCGCCGAGGCCGAGGGCGAGGACAGCGACCGCATCGCGCCGTTGTCCGATCAGCGGGATGCGATCACTGAGGGCTTGCGCGGGTTCAATGCCGAGCAGGTCGCGGTCGGGGGCGTGGCGCTCTGGGTTTCGCATGACGGATCGCTCGGCAAGAGCTTCTATCGCGCGAAGGCCGAGCCGAAGCCCAAGGCGAGCAGCGGCGAGCCGCAGCCGCTCTACAGCAACAGCCTTGTTGCAGACCTGTCGCGGATCAAGACCCGCATCGTGCAGGAGGCGGTTTCAGCCGACCCGGCGCTGGCGCTGGATGTGCTGCTGGACAGCCTTGCGGGTCAGCTACTCCACGGCGCGCACAGCTATCAGATGGCGATAGACGTGCAGGCCAAGACCATCGCGACCGATGTTGCCGACGACCTTATGGCGACCAGCGACGTGCGGGAGGTCGAAGAAACGATGGCCGACCGCTTCGCATCGGTCCCAGCAGATGGCCGGTTCGAGGTCATTCGCGCCATGAGTCACGACGACAAGATGGCGCTACTCGCCGGATTGGTGGCGATGACGGTGGACGGCACCTTGTTCGCAGGCGGTGCCCCCGGTGCGCGTCACCATCACTTTGAGCAGGTGGCCCGCGCGACAGGCGTGGACATTGCGACCCGCTGGCAAGCCCCCATCGCCCTGTTCGACAAGATGCGCCGTGCGGCCCTTATCGACCTACTCCGCGCCGAATGCGGCGATGCCAGCGCCGACAACTGCGCAACCATCAAGAAGAAGGCAGACTTGGCGGTCAACGTGTCGGGGCGGCTCGCTTCGCACTGGCTTCCCGCGCCGATGCAGATCGGGGCGTTCGACCAGCCCGAGCGGCACGAACTGGACGATCCCGACGCCGATGCCTTCGATGGCGAGGACATGGAGGCCGACGAAATGGCGTAAACGGATACGGGGGGCGGTGATAATCACCCCCTTTTCTCGACCAACCGCCCAGCATCAGCCCCCTCGCCGGCGCGACAGCCATGCTCTGCATGGCCGTCGCGCGCGCTGCCCTTGCAGATCAGCGCACGCCGCCCGCCCACAAGGGACGGGCGGCGCGATGGCGAGTTTAATCGTAATGCGGGCCATCTACGTGAGTGCCGCTCAAATCGACGCCGCGCCGAACTGCCACGAGGTCGAAACGCTTGAAAAATGCGAGCGCTTCCCCCGGCGTGATGCGCAATTCGACAGCACGCACCTCTGCCGGGGCTGGCTCAAACTCAGCAGACCGAAGAAGATAAGCCACCAGCGACACATCGGTCACGGGTGTCCCCTGGTTCTCCCCAGAAGCGATCCTGAATCCAATGACACGCTCGTCGCTTTCAGCTTTTCCCAAAGACACCAGATGGCCGGCAAGCGCGACATTATCGGAAATGTCCGCGGCAACGGTTCCCTTGAAGTCGTTGTATTGGACGCCAGCGTTGAAGGTATCCATTGCTATCACTCCATTCTGCTATTCGCGTGTGAGCCGCGCAGCCCGTCACCCAAGCTGATACTACGACCGCCGCCATTCCTCACCAAGATCGCGCGTGGTTCGAACCATGCGAACAGATCGCCCAAGGCCCGACGTCTGTAAGCATTCAGCCATCGCCGGCGCCGATGTTCGGCCGCGTCATGGATCATATGGCATCGCTGGCAGAGTGCAGCCAAATTGCGTGGTGCGTTGTCGGTGGGGTCATGGTTCAGATGCGCACACGCGATATAGACCCGCGTGATGCGCACGATCGTCGCCACGTCCGACTTAGGCGCACGCACCCGGCGACCGCGCCCGTCGCGCCATTGGTGGCGATCAGCGTCCCACCAGCGTCCGTCACCCAAGTGGAACACCCGCCGGCCGTGCGGGCGCTGGCAATGCTCGCAGCGCCCCTTGGCGCGGCCGAACCGGATCAGCCTCGACAACTCAGGCCAGTCGATCGGGTAGAGCCAGCGATGTTCGGCCATGATCGGCATGACGATTCTATGAGTCAGCCGAGTCGAGAACGAAAGCAGAAAATCGGCTAGCGGTCCGCCCCGTGGGCGGGCGTTGGTTTGTAGAGGCAGTCCGTCAGTCTCCGCCCATCGTGAGGGGCGCGGAACGCCGCCTCAAGGATCAGCGGTCCCCCCAATTTGCTGCGCAAATCGGCTCCCCCGCTGCCCGGCAAGCCGGCCGCTGGCGCGGTCCTATGACCCGGCGTTCCGCGCCCCTCCCGCCGTCGTCGCCAATCACGGCAACACGGAGGTTTCCATGTCCCATCATCGCCTATTCGCGCAGCTCGCCTTCGAGCGCGCGCTGGGGATGGCCGCGCTGAACGCGCTGGTCCAGGCCGTCGTCGAAAGCGACCAGTTCCGCGCCGATGGCCGCGATCGTGACCCGCGCCACTTTTGGGTTCTCGCCGGAGACCTGGAGGAGGTCGTGCAGGATCGCATCCGCGACGTTCTCGATGGTCCCGGTCTCGGTGTTGTCGAGCGTGGCGAGCTGTTCCATCAGCCGCGTATCGTCGATCTGGTGATCGCCGCCCGCGACGCACGCAACGCGCCCTCCTGACGGGGGCGCGCTTGCGCGCGATAGTGCCGTGCGGAGATCCGCACCGCGCAACTCTCGCCGATCGCGATGCGCGCGACCGGCGCTAGGGGAACACCAAGGGCGCTGCCCTTTCGTTCCCGAACGACAATCGACCGCCCGTGTAATCCGCCAACCGCGGCACCCGTCGCCGGAGGCTTCGGCCGCGCTAGGCGGCTCGCCCGCACCAGCGGTAGATTCTCGCTCCCCCTCCCCATCCCGTCCTCGCCGGACAGGCAGGGCCGTGAGGCCGAGCGGCCTTGCGGCCCATGCCAGAAGGAGGATCAGTGATGTGCAGCCCCGAACAACTCGACACCATCCGTCGCCTTAATGACCTAGCCCGGAGCCAACCGGGCACCGCATCCATCGCCAACGTCACGCTGGGTTTCCAGTCTCTCCCCGACGCGGATCGCTTCGCGGCGCTGGCGGCGATCGTCGGCTTCTCGCAATTCACCGGCGACAACGATCCTCACGGAGAACATGATTTCGGCGCGGTTTATCGGCTCGCGACGGGAACGTGGACGCAGGAGCGACCGAGCGACGACAAGGCAATCGCCGAAACCGTTTTCTGGAAGGTGGACTACTACGACAACACGCTTACCTATGGCAGCGAAGCGCCGTGGGATGAGCAACAGACCAAGCGCGTGCTGACGATCATGCTCGCGAGCGAATACTGACGTCCCCGGCGTGCGATCCGCGTTCAAGCGAGCGCGGATCGCGACGCACCGACCGGCTCTTATCGCACGTGATTTGTTGAGGAATCGCGTTGGAAGGCGTAGGGTTATGAGCAGAAAGGATGACCGCGATGGCCCAGATCGATCTTGAAACGCTGCGCGAGCGCATCCGCCAGATGGATTTCGAGCGCGGCAGCCCTGAACAGGTTGCGCTTTGGCGCGAGGACGTAGCGGAAGCCCGTGCCAATCTCGTTATCGAGGATATGACCCCGACCATCGACGAGGACGCGATGTTCTCGATGATGCTCGACGAGGGCGTTCCGCCCGCCCTCATGCCCTCGATTATCCTCAGTCTCTATCAGCCCGGAACCCGCCAGATCGCTGCCTGACCTTGGCAAGCGATCCTTATACATATCCCGGCACCGAGACGCTTCGTAACCGGCTCGGGATTACGGAAGACAAAACGCTTACCGAGGCCGAACGACGACTGACGCAGGCGCGCGGCGCGGAGGCTGCGCGCCTGACCTTTCCAGCCACCGCCGACGGCTACCGTGCCCTTCACAAACACCTGTTCCAAGACCTCTACGATTGGGCAGGCCAGGACCGCACCGTCAACATCGCCAAGGGCGGATCGAGCTTCGCCGCCGTCCCCTACATCGCGCGCGAACTCGACAAGCGGTTCGCCGAGGTAGGAGCGCAGAGCGGCTTGCGGGTGCTTCCTCGCGACGAGTTTTTCGATCGGCTCGGCAACCACATCAACGAGATCAACGCCATTCATCCCTTCCGCGAAGGGAACGGGCGCACCATGCGCCACCATGCCGCCCAGCTCGCCCGCGAAGCCGGCCACCCGATCCGCATCGCCGCGATCGACAAGGACCGTTGGATGGAGGCGTCCCGTCACGGCTTTCTTACCGGCGATCATCGCGGAATGGCGGCGGTTCTCTCCGCAGCGGCGATCAAGCGCGACCTCGCGCCCGAGGCGCGGATTGGCCCCGCAGGGATCGCCATGCTCCCCAAGCGCGCGCCGCCCGAGGGGCAACGCTACCGCGTGACGCTGACCAAGGCGCGCGAGGAGCTGGAACGCTATTTGCCGGCCGCTCGCCAACAGGCGGCCGATCGGCTGCGTGGGTTGATTAAGGAGGGTGCCCCCTCCCCCGCCATCGCCAACGCGCGCACCGAACTCGCCTATGTCCGCCATGCCAAAGGGCCGATCTATCAATCGCACCTTCTCACCTATCTAGGTGTCCGTCAGGTCGATGCCGTCGTGACGCCGCAGCAGACGCCGTTGGAGCGCGTGCGGGAGATCGGCGCAGCACTCGGTGTTCAAATCAACAACCAGCAGCCGGCCCAGCTCCAGCGCGCCGTGCGGTCGCTGGAGCGGCCGATCCTGCCCCCTGGTCACTCGCCGGGGCAGGAGCGGCTTGCCGAGCTGTTCCTGAAGAACACGCCGGAGAAGAACCAAGCCGATCCGCGCCTTGCGCCCGCCCAGGCAATCGTCGACGCGGCCATGAAGACCGCGCGCGATCGGGGCGAGAGCGCGCGCATGGTCGGAGCCATCGCGGAGTCGACGCGCCAGCTCGTCGCCGATCGGATCAAAGCGGGCGGATCGCTGGACGTCAAAATCGGCCGCGCGACCCCGGCGCAAGCGCCAGCACCGCGCGATAAGGACCGGAGTCGCTGACAGCTTTTGGAGGACGGGGGAATGTGCAATCGGTTGTGTGATTGCGGTCCCCGCCGCAAGCGGGAACCGGATTGTCAACGCAAGGAGATGCGGTCGTGAAACCTGATACGGTCACCGTCACAGATGAAACGTGAGTTGTCACCTTCGTGTCGAATATCTCAAAGTGCCTGCTTCCGGCATTCAGAATTGATATCAACCCTCCATGCTTCAAAGAACTTCATTTCCGGGTTGGGAAATATCAGATCGAGAGCGCAAAATACTCACGCTAAACTTTTATTGCGTTCTCTTGATTAAAACCGCGTAGTCGCGATTTTTGACATCCATGATCCGTCTTGCTCGGTCTTAACGTCAGCGGCAGGGATCGAACCCGCACCCCATTGCCGGGGATCGCTTTAGCGATACGTCTGCCAATCCTGGGGATGAGACCTCCCCGGTGCCGCGCGAAGTCTTCCCTACCGAGAAGAAGACCCCTCGGTGCGCCTGGGCGTGCGGTGATCGTCGCCGGGCAACCGGCCATTGGAGCCGGTCACGATGGAATGGGGCTTCGCGATCCAGGCGCCGAGCAAGCGCGACCCGGTCGTGAAGCTGGACAAGTATGTGACCCATGGCCGCAACCTCGCTTCATCGATGTGGAAGCCGTCGCTCGCCAACCCGGAGCGGCGCTGCCTTGTCCCGTTCACCCATTTCGCCGGACCCCACCCCGAGGGCGGGACTGGCGACGATGGCAAGCCCCGGCAGATGTGGTTCTTGATCCCCAATGAGCCGATCGCGTTCTTCGTCGGCATATGGCGACCGACTGTGCGTAGCGAAGCCTACGCCTTCGCCGAACGCGATCGTCTCGCCATGGCATCCCAAGGCGATGCCGGTAATCCTCCATCTGCGTGACTTCACCACATAGCTTGACGGGCCCCACGAAACGGCGCTGGCGCTGGTGCGACCCTATGATGGATGATGCGGACCGCGCTGCCTATGCGACCGGCGTGCTTCGCACCGGGAGCCGGATCGAGGGGCGACGCTGGTATCAAGACAATACCCTCGAACCTATCCGCGACGAGACGTTGCGCGAGGGATCGGTGCATAGCTTCATGAATAGGCAATCAGTACTAAGTTCAATTAACCATGCCATAACGGTTTCAATGCGACATGTCGGTGCGCTGAAGGCGCACCGAGGTAAAATATGAGCAGCATCTCCATCAATGATGTCATGGCTTTGCGGAACGCTGTCCTCGACAAGAACGCGGCGCTTCGGAACGTAGCAAGCAACCCGAACTCTGTCTCCGTGTCCGGGGCTGCGAAAGGAGCGGCTTTTGACGCAGCGATGCACACCGCGCTGGGAAAGGCGGATAGCCCAAATTCTGTCTCAGGCGTGGGCGGAGCGGCGGCCGTTTCGCAATCAGGACACGCCGATCTAGGCGGCTTCGCCGCTACTTTTCAGACGCAGCTTCAAAAAATTAATGCGATCAATGCGCGCGCTGGTGCTTTGACGGTTGCCTACGAACGCGGAGAGGAAACCGACATCGCGAAGGTGATGCTTGCGCGGCAGGAGTCCTCAATCGCATTCGAGGCGACGTTGCAGGTTCGCAACAAAGTGCTGTCCGCCTACAAGGACATTATGAGCATGCCGGTGTAGCGCAATCCCGAAAGCACCTCCCTGAGTCGTTAATCCCTGCTGAGAAATACGTTCACGCACCAGCCTCCGCCTACCTCCATTAGCTTCCCTTCGGCTTACGAGCACTGTTGTGCATGGACACGATCTTCCAGCTGCCGCCCACCTTTTTAAGTACGCTTGAGGCAACACCGAGCCGTTCGGCTGATCTGGCCCCCGTTTCGCCGGACGGATTTAAGCGGTTGCAGAAACCAGTGCGCGATGCTCGCGCGGCGAACGCATTTTGAGTCCTGAGTGCGGGTGGTTGTCGTTGTAGTCCTCGATCCATCTGGCCAGCGATGTCAACGCGGTGAGCGCATCGGGCAGAGGCGAGACGCGGACGTAATCGCGTTTGAGCGTGTGCACGAAGGCCTCGGAGATGCCGTTGGACTGCGGGCTGCGGACAGGCGTGAAGCAGGGCTTGAGCCCGAGCTGCCGGGCAAAGGTGCGCGTCTCGCGAGCGGTATACGCCGAGCCGTTGTCGGACAGCATCTCGACCGGCGTGATCGCACGTATGCCGCCGAAGCGGGTTTCCACGGCTTCCAGCATGATGTCGCGTATGTGCGAGCCGCTGATGCCGGCGTTGGCGACGGCGGCAAAGGCGATGATCTCGCGGTCGTGGGCGTCGATGATGAAAGCGCCGCGCACGACCTCGCCGTTCCAGCAGGTGAACTCAAAGCCGTCCGAGCACCAGCGCAGGTTGGAGCGGATCGCCACCACGACGCCCTCATGCCCGTAGTCGGGCCGCTCGGTGTAGCGCCGCGCTAGCAGCAGGCGGTCCGCCGCCATAATGCGGTAGACCCGTTTGTGGTTGGCCGACG
>NZ_LSJO01000463.1:0-5709 GCF_001556735.1 Sphingomonas sp. CCH9-F2
GTCGAGAAGCCCGCCGATCCCCCCGCGATCCCCGGCCAGCCCGACGTCGCGCTCGCCAGCCTGGGCATCTACGTCTTCCACACCCGCACGCTGATCGAGGAACTGCGCCGCGACGCCGCCGACCCCAAGTCGAGCCGCGATTTCGGCAAGGACATCATCCCGCACCTGGTGACGGGCGCGAAGGCGGTCGCGCACCGTTTCTCCGCCAGCTGCGTCCGCTCGCCCGAGGAACCCGCCGCTTATTGGCGCGACGTCGGCACCGTCGATGCCTATTGGGAAGCGAACATCGACTTGACCGACGTCGTGCCACAGCTCGATCTCTACGACCGCGAATGGCCGCTGTGGACCTATGCCGAGCTGACCCCTCCCGCCAAGTTCGTCCATGACGAGGACGGGCGCCGCGGCCAGGCGGTGTCCAGCCTGATCTCCGGCGACTGCATCATCTCCGGCGCCAACATCCATCGCAGCCTGGTGTCGACCGGCACCCGCGCGCGCAGCTTCTCCTCGCTCGATGAGGCGGTCGTGTTGCCCTATTGCAAGATCGGGCGCGGTGCGCGGCTGTCGCGCGTCGTGATCGATCGCGGCGTGGTGATCCCCGACGGGCTGGTGGTGGGCGAGGATGCGGAGCTGGACGCGCGCCGTTTCCGCCGCACCGACAAGGGAATCTCGCTCATCACCCAGCCGATGATCGACGCGCTGGGATGACGATGCGGTGCCCCGTGCGCATCGCCGCCGGTTCGTGCCCCGCCGCTGGCGGCGGCCGCGCGCGATGACCATCGCGGCGCTTTCGGTCGCGTCGGAGGCCTATCCGCTGGTCAAGACCGGCGGTCTGGCCGATGTCGTCGGCGCGCTTCCCGCCGCGCTCGCCCCGCACGACGTGGCGGTGACGACGCTGCTGCCCGGCTATCCCGCGGTGCTGCGTTCGCTCGACAAGCCGCGCGCGATCCACCGCTGGCCCGACCTGCTCGGCACGCCCGCGCGGCTGCTGGCGGGCACGCTCGACGGCACGCACTCGCTGCTGGTGCTGGAAGCGCCCGTGCTGTTCGCGCGCGACGGCGGCCTGTACACCGATGCGCTGGGGCGCGACTGGGACGACAATTGGCGCCGCTTCGCCGCGCTGTCGCGCGCCGCCGCCGATCTGGCGTCCGGCGCGGTGAGGGGGCGGCGGTTCGATATCCTCCACGCGCACGACTGGCAGGCCGCGCTCGCCGCCGCCTATCTGCGCTACGCCCCCGGTCCGGGCACCCCGGCGCGCACGGTGGTAACGGTTCACAATATTGCCTTTCAGGGCCGCTACGATGCCGCGGTGTTCGCCGATCTCGCTCTTCCGGCCGAAGCCTTTGCGATCGATGGCGTCGAATATTACGGCGGCGTCGGCCTGCTGAAGGGCGGGCTGGAAAGCGCCGACGCGATCACCACCGTCAGCCCCACCTATGCGCGCGAAATCCTCGACCCCGCGTTTGGCATGGGGCTGGAGGGGCTGGTCGCCGCGCATGCCGCGCGCGTCACCGGTATCGTCAACGGCATCGATCCGGCGGTGTGGAACCCCGCGACCGACGCGGCAATGGCCGCGCGTTACACCGATCGCACGCTGCCGCGCCGCGCCGCGAACAAGCGCGCGGTGGAGGCGCAGTTCGCGCTGGACGCCGGCGACGGCCCGCTGTTCACCGTCATCAGCCGGCTGACCTGGCAAAAGGGCATGGACGTGCTGGCCGAATGCCTCGACGCGCTGGTTGCGGCGGGCGGGCGGCTGGCGCTGCTCGGTTCGGGCGACGCGGCGCTCGAACATGCCTTTCGCCTTGCCGCGGATCGCCATCCGGGGCGCATCGGCGTGCACATCGGCTATGACGAACCCCTGTCGCATCTGTTGCAGGGCGGGGCGGACGCGATCCTGATCCCGTCCCGCTTCGAACCGTGCGGGCTGACCCAGCTCTATGGCCTGGCCTATGGGTGCGTGCCGGTCGTCGCGCGCACCGGCGGGCTCGCCGATACCGTGATCGACGCGAACGAGGCCGCGCTCGACGCCGGCGTCGGGACCGGGATACAGTTCAACCATGTGTCGCGCGACGAACTCCATACCGCGATCGCGCGCACCATCGCGCTTCACGCCACGCCGGATCGCTGGGCGATGATCCAGCGGCGCGGGATGCGCAGCGACTTTTCCTGGGCGAAGAGCGGCCTGCGCTACGCCCAACTCTACCGGGGGCTTTGCACTGCATGATCCGTACCGTCCCGACCCAGCCGTTCGGCGATCAGAAGCCGGGCACGTCCGGCCTGCGCAAGAAGGTGAAGGTCTTCCAGCAGCCGAACTATGCCGAAAACTTCATCCAGTCGGTGTTCGACGTGGTGGAGGGGAAGCAGGGCGCGACGCTGGTGATCGGCGGCGACGGGCGCTACCTCAACCGCACCGTGATCCAGACCGCGATCCGCATGGCCGCCGCCGCCGGCTTCGCGCGCGTGGTGGTGGGGCAGGGCGGCATATTGTCCACTCCGGCCGCCTCGCACCTGATCCGGCGGCGCGGCGCGCTGGGCGGGCTGGTACTGTCGGCCAGCCACAATCCGGGCGGCCCGGCCGAGGACTTCGGGATCAAGTATAACGTCGCCAACGGCGGTCCAGCGCCCGAAAAGGTGACCGAGGCGATCCACGCGCGCACGCTGTCGATCACGCAATGGCATGCCGCCAGCGGCCCCGACCTCGACCTCGACACGCCGGGCGAGGTGACGGTGGAGGGAATGACGGTCGAGATCGTCGATCCTGTCGCCGATTATGCCGACCTCATGGAAACGCTGTTCGATTTCGACGCGATCCGCGCCGCCGGGCTGACCGTCGCGTTCGACGCGATGAGCGCGGTGACCGGCCCCTATGCGACCGAGATTCTCGAACGCCGATTGGGTTTCGCGCCCGGCACGGTGCGCAACGGCACCCCGCTGGAGGATTTCGGCGGGCACCACCCCGACCCGAATCTGGTCCATGCGCGCGACCTGTACGATCTGATGCTGTCCGCCGACGCGCCGGATTTCGGTGCCGCGTCGGACGGCGACGGCGATCGCAACCTCATCATCGGGCGCGGGCGGTTCGTCACCCCGTCGGACAGTCTGGCGATGCTCGCGGCCAATGCGCATCTCGCCCCCGGCTATGCCGCCGGGCTGGAGGGGATCGCGCGCTCGATGCCGACCAGCGCCGCCGCCGATCGCGTCGCCGCCGCGCTGGGCATCCCCGCGTTCGAGACGCCGACCGGGTGGAAATTCTTCGGCAACCTGCTCGACGCCGGCATGGCGACGATCTGCGGCGAGGAAAGCGCGGGCACCGGCAGCGACCATGTCCGCGAAAAGGACGGGCTGTGGGCGGTGCTGCTGTGGCTCAACATCCTTGCCGCAACCGGTAAGAGCGTCGATGAGATCGCGCGCGACCACTGGGCGCGCTTCGGCCGCAACTATTACGCCCGCCACGATTACGAGGGCGTGGACAGCGCCGCCGCCGACGCGCTGATCGCCGCGTTGCGCGCCGATCTGCCGGCGCTGCCGGGGCGGCGCTTCGGCCCGCTCACCGTCGCCGCTGCGGACGATTTCGCCTATCGCGATCCCACCGATGGGTCGATCAGCGCCAATCAGGGCGTGCGCGTACTGTTCGACGGCGGCAGCCGGGTCGTCTTCCGCCTGTCGGGCACGGGCACCAGCGGCGCGACGCTGCGCGTCTATCTGGAGCGCTATGAGCCGGCGGACGGCTATCTCGATACCGACACCGGCACGATGCTGGCCGATATCGTCGCCGCGGCGGAGGAGATCGCCGGGATCGCGCGCCATACCGGCCGCACCCGTCCCGACGTGGTGACGTGACCGCGACGCTCGCGGGCGACGCCGTCGTCTTTTCGGTGCGCAGCCCGCGCGCCGACACCGTCTGGCTGTGCCTGTTCGACGACGACGACGGGGAACGCCGTATCGCGATGGCGCGCGACGGCGACGACTGGCGTGTCACGGTCGCCGGTATCGGGGAGGCCGCGCGCTACGGCTATCGCGCCGATGGCCCGCCACCGTTCGACGTGGCCAAGCTGCTCGTCGATCCCGAAGCCGTCACGCTCGACCGTCCGTTTGCCTATGATCCGCGCCTCGGTGTCGTCGGTCAGGATACCGCTGCGCTGGTGCCGCGCGCGATCGTCACCGCGCCGCTGCCCGCGCTCGATCTGCCGCCATTGTTCGAACCGGGCGGGGTGATCTACGAACTCAACGTCCGCGGTTTTACGATGCGGCATCCCGACGTGCCCGCGACGCAGCGCGGGACGATCGCGGCGCTGGCGCATCCCGCTGTGATCGCGCACCTGCGCCATATCGGCGTCGACGCGGTCGAAATGATGCCGGTCGTCGCGTGGATCGACGAACGCCACCTGCCGCCGCTCGGCCTGTCGAACGCCTGGGGCTACAATCCGGTCGTGCCGATGGCGCTCGATCCGCGGCTGGCGCCTGGCGGCATCGCGGAACTGCGCGCGACGGTCGCGGCGCTGCGCGCTGCCGGGATCGGGGTGATCCTCGACCTCGTCTTCAACCATACCGGCGAAAGCGACCTGATGGGGCCGACGCTGGCGCTGCGCGGGCTGGACGATGCCATGTACGCGCGCGCGCCCGACGGCACGCTCATCAACGATGCCGGGACCGGCAATACGCTCGATTTCGCGAACCCGGCGGTGCGGCGGCTGTTCCTGGCGTCGCTGCGCCATTTCGTGACGCAGGCGGGGGTCGACGGCTTCCGCTTCGATCTGGCGACGGTGCTGGCGCGCGGGCCGGGGTTCGACGCGGCCGCGCCGGTCTTCGCGGAGATCGCCGCCGATCCGCTGTTGTCGCGCCGCGTGATGATCGCCGAGCCATGGGATACCGGGCCGGGCGGCTACCAGCTGGGTGCCTTTCCCGACGGCTGGCTGGAATGGAACGACCGCTTCCGCGACGACGTCCGCCGCTTCTGGCGCGGCGACGGCGGGGCGGGGGCGCTGGCGACGCGGATCGCCGGGTCCAGCGACATCTTCGGCGCCGACCGCACCCGCAGCGTCAATTTCGTCGCCGCGCACGACGGCTTCACGCTGGCCGATACCGTCCGCTACGCCGATCGCCGCAACCACGCCAATGGCGAGGGCAATCGCGACGGCCATCATGGCGAGCTGTGCTGGATCAGCCCCGATCCCGACGCGGACGCCCGCGCGCTGCTGGCGACGCTGTTTGCCGCGCGCGGTACGGTCCTTTTGTGTGCCGGGGACGAATTCGGGCGCACGCAGCGCGGCAACAACAACGCCTATGCGCAGGACAATGACATCACCTGGCTCGACTGGACGGGCCGAAACCGCGATCTGGAGGCGTTCGTGGCGCATTTGTCCGCGCTTCGTCGCGGTGCGTCCCCGCTACGCACCGTCGCGATTCGTCACGACCTGGCGTGGTTTTCCCTCGACGGGACGCCGCTTTTGGACGCCGACTGGGCGTGCGCACCGGGTTTCGTGATGCAGCTGGACGACGTGCGCGTGACGGTCGATCGCCCCGCGCGGACGGTCACGATCGCGGACGGGCGTCCCGCGTCGCCTCGCTGACGCGCAATAATTCGGCGTCCGTCAACGGCTTGGCGAACTCGCACCCGAACATCTCGCCATCGCCCCACACGATCCGCGCATGCCGGATCAGCTCGCCGGGCAGCGACAGGTTCAACACCGACCCCACCCGCAACGCCACCCC